>DASWHF010000117.1:0-3456 GCA_036393295.1 Acidiferrobacterales bacterium | reverse complement strand
CATCGAGATGCCGAACAGCACCGGCATCACGTAGTACGGATCCGGCGAGGACAGGTCGTTGAGCCACAGCGCGAAGTCGGCCTGGCGCAGCTCGACCGACTCCAGCAGCACCCAGTACAGCGCGATGAACACCGGGAACTGCACCAGCAGCGGCCAGCAGCCGGCCAGCGGGTTGAATTTCTCTTTCTTGTACAGCTCCATCATCGCCTTGTGCATGCGCTCGCGGTCGTCGCCGTAGCGCTCCTTCAGCTCCTGGATGCGCGGACCGTACTTCTTCATCTTGGCCATCGAGCGGTATTGCGCTTCGGACAGCTTGAACAGCGCCAGCTTGACCGCGAGCGTCAGCAGGATGATGGCGGCGCCCCAGTTCCGGGTCAGCTTGTGGAACCAGTCGAGCAGCCAGAACAGCGGCTCGGCGACGGGGGTGAGGATGCCGTAATCGATGGTCAACTCGAGGCCCGGGGCCACGTCGCCGAGTTTTTGCTGCAGCTTGGGGCCGATGTACAGCTGTGCAGCAAAATCGTGCTGGCCCTGCGCCGGAACTTCCTGGGCCGCGCCGATGTACTGGCCGAGGAAGCCGCGTGAGCTCGAAGGTTTGCCGACGAAGGTCGCCGCCTGGTCCGCCGGGGGGATGATCGCCACGACGAAGTAATGCTGCAGCATCGCGAACCAGCCGCCGGTTTGCTGCCGCTCGACCGGCTCGTCCGGCAGGTCGTCGAACGGGACTTTTACGAAGCGATAGGTCGGGCCGCCGTTCTTCTGCTCGTAGAGGCCGATGCCCATGAACGTCGGGGTGAACGGCGGCTCCTCCCCGGCCGCGAATGGCGTGCGCCACAGCTGCACGTAGGCGTTGGCCGTGACCGGGGCGTCGCCCGCGTTGGCGAGGCGCTGGTGCAGGCCCACGACATAGCTGCCGCGCCGGAACGTGTAGGTCTTGGTGACGGTGCGTCCCTGCGCATCGGTGAACTCGAGCGGCACCTGGAGCTGGTCGGCGCCCTCGGCCAGCGTGTAGTCCGACGCGGCGGCGCGATACACGTCCTTGTGCGAGACGATGGTGCCCTGCGCCCCGGTCAGCCCCGACTGGATCACGAACCAGCGCTCGGGCTGGTCGTCGAGCAGCGCCACGTTCTGGTCCGGCTGCTGCTTGGCGACCGGGTAGCCGACCAGCTCGACGCGCCGGATGTCGCCGCCCAGGCTGCTGAGCTCGACCTGCAACAGGTCGGTGCGGATGCGGATGCGCGTGGTGGCGGCCGGCGCCGCGGCCGCGGGCTCGGCCGCATCGGCGGCGCGCGCCGGCGCCGGCGCGGAGGCGGCGGGCACATCATCGTCGGCGGGCGCGGTGACGGTCTCGGCCGCCGGCGCACGCGCGGCCGGCGCCGGCTGGCTCGCGTAGTCCTTCTGCCAGGCCTGGTACAGCAGGAACAGCACCACACCGCCGGCAACCATCAGCGCGAAGCGGCGGTTTTCAATCGTGGTCATTGTTTTTCCGGAACGGGGTCGAGCCCGCCTTCATTGAGCGGGTGGCAGCGCGCGATCCGGCGCACGGCGAGCCAGCTGCCGCGCGCGGCGCCGTGGCGCTCGATCGCCTCGATCGCATAGCTGGAGCAACTGGGATAAAAGCGGCAGCGCGGGCCCAGCAACGGGCTGAGCGCGCGTTGGTAGAGCCGGATCGGGCCGGTCAGCAGCGCGCGCATCAGGCCGGGACCTGCACGCCGAGTTTCTGCCAGAGCCGTTCCAGCGCGGCGCGCACTTCGGTGCGGGCGGCGGCGCCGGCGCCGGCGCGCGCCAGCAGCACGATGTCGAGCGCGGGCAGCCGCGCGCAATGCTGGCGGAAGCTCTCGCGGGTCTGGCGCTTGATGCGGTTGCGATCGGTGGCCCGCGGCACGGCGCGGGCGGAGATGGCGAGGCCGAGGCGGGCGTGATCCATGGTGTTGGCTCGGGAGGCCGCGGTCAGCCACTTCTCGTTGAGTCGCCGGCCGCCGGCGAGCACGGTTTCGAACTCGCGCGGGCTGCGCAGTCGGGCGCTGGCCGGAAACGCGAACGTCAAACGGTCGCCGATCAGGGAATGATCTTGGCGCGGCCCTTGGCGCGACGGCGCGCAAGCACGCGACGGCCGCCCGAAGTCTTCATGCGGGCGCGAAAGCCATGGGTGCGCTTCTTGCGCAGGCGCTTGGGCTGGTAGGTCCGTTTCATCGCTTCACCGCAGTTGACAAAAAAAGGCCGCGGATTGTAGCCGTCGCACCGCCCCGCAGCAAGGAATCGCGCGCGCCAAAGCTGTGGATAACTGCCGGTGCGAGGTATAGACTTGCCGCCACTTTTTCGACGCACCCTACCCAGTAATTTCGACTCGCGGGGATCCGGCGGTGGTGGAGCTTTGGCACAAATGTCTGCGGCGCCTCGAGGGGGAACTCTCGGGAACCGACCTGAGCACCTACCTGCGGCCGTTGCAGCCGATGCTGCACGACAAGCAACTGCTGCTGCTGGCCCCGAACCGCGTGGTGCTCAAGCGTGTGCGCGACGAGTTCCTGCCGGCCATCCGTCGCGGCCTGACGGCGGTGGCCGGTGACGACGCGCCGACGGTCGACGTGTCCTTGACCGGCGACGACAAGGCCCGGGCCGCGGGGGTCAACGGCGCGCACGAGGACGAGCCGGCCGTGCGCCCGACCGAGGGCGGCAAGCTCGACCCGAAGTACACCTTCGAGGCCTTCATCGAGGGCAAGTCGAACGCGCAGGCCCGCGCCTACGCGGTGCGCGTGGCCGACGCGCCCGGCGGCGAGTTCAATCCGCTGCTGATCTACGGCGAATCCGGCCTGGGCAAGACCCACCTGATGCACGCGATCGGCAACCGCATCCGGGAAAAGACGCCGCGCAGCCGCGTGCTGTACGTCGGCGCCGAGCGCTTCTTCCGAGACATGGTCAACGCCATCCAGCGCGGCAAGCAGGAGGAGTTCAAGACGCACTACCGCTCCGCCGACGCGCTGCTGATCGACGACATCCAGTTCTTCGCCGGCAAGGCCTCGACCCAGGAGGAGTTTTTCCACACCTTCAACGAGATGCTCGACGGCGGCCAGCAGATGGTGCTGACCTGCGACCGCTACCCGGCCGAGCTCGACAACCTCGACAAGCGCCTGAAGTCGCGCTTCACCTGGGGGCTGTCGGTCGCGGTGGAGCCGCCCGAGCTCGAGACGCGCGCGGCGATCCTGCTGTCGAAGGCGGTGCGCTACAAGACCAAGCTGCCGGACGACGTGGCGCTGTTCGTGGCCCAGCGCATCCGCTCGAACGTGCGCGAGCTCGAGGGCGCACTGCACCGCCTGTCCGCCTCGGCGCAGATCACCGGCCGGCCGATCAACATCGACTTCGCGCGCGAGACGCTGAAGGACATGCTCGCTGCCTACGAGCGCCTGGTCACGATCGACAACATCAAGCGCCAGGTCAGCACCTACTACAACATCCGTG
>DASWHF010000116.1:0-2871 GCA_036393295.1 Acidiferrobacterales bacterium | reverse complement strand
GATCCGCCTCATGCTACGACGACTCTGCAATCCTTCATAAAGTCTCCGGACGGACTCTCAGTGCCGCCATAGGAGGCGCCGACGTTGTTTCCGCTGATGTTGTTGCCGTTGAGGCGGTTGGTCGAAATGGTGCCGGCAGCCTGGCCGGAGCTGAAGAAGACCCCTTCCCCGTCGTTCACAAAGCCGTTGTTCTGGAAGCAGTTCTGCGAGATGGCGTTGTTTTGCGCCCCCCTCGCGGCATTGGTATTGCCAAAGCTGGTCAATGCCAGCCCCGAGCGTCCGTTGCCGATGAAGCTGTTCACGATGATGGTGGAATCCTTCATTCCGCCCTGCAAACCGTCGAATGCGTTGTTGCTGAAGGTGTTCCCGCTGATCACGGCGGTCTCGAATGACCTCGATCCCAGGTTTGCCCCTGTGTCGTTGCCGTCGAACACGTTGCCGCTCAAAAGCGGCGCGCGCGTCGCACTGACACCGACATTGCGGTTGCCGTCCGAGAAAAGACCGGTTCCGGTCGCGCCGTTGGACACGCAGTTATTGGTGATGTGCATGCCGTCGAAGGGATCCGTATCGAGGTGGAGAATGCCTCCGCCGCCGGTTTTGCTGGTGCCGTCGATCAGGTTCTGGTCGATGGTGATGTCCTCGCCGGAGTCGTTCAGGAAGATGCCGCCGCCCGAGAACCCGACGAATCGATTGTTCAGGATCTGCACGTCGTCGATCGGGCCGCTGGTTGACACGAGTTGCGCCGTGCCGCCGGAGAGCTCGAATCCGTCAATGACGGATCCTGCGGACCCGTTTCGAAGTTCGATCAGGGTCCCCGTGTCCGCGATCACCGACTCGCTGGCGTCGTCGCGACCGCAGGCGTCCATGCCGGCCTTCGCCCCCAGCAGAGTCAACTGCTTGTCCATCACAATCGGATCGTAAGTGCCGGGGCCGACGATGATCGTATCGCCGGCCGTGGCCCCATCAATCGCCGCCTGTAAGTCGTCAGCGTCGTCCACGGGGATGACGGCGGCAAGGGCGTGCCCGGCCGCCAGCATCGTGCCAAGTGACGCTGCCAGCGCCAGATTTGTGAATCTGTTCATTCTTGCCTCCATACCGCGTGCCCGCGGCTGGCACTCGTGCCAGCCGGCGCGCACGATCATTCGCGAGTCGGCGCGGTGCCACACGCCGACGATTCGGCACACGGTGCCACTTCCGCTCGCCTCGTTCAGGGTGCTCGGAACTGGTCGATCTCGTCTGATTCGGCCGGCACGCGCCGGCCAGTCCCCGGCACCCTCCCCGAGGGCGCCGCGTGCGGGCCATAATCGAGATTTCCTGCCGCGCTCGGCGCCCTGTTCCCGCAAGTGGCGGCACCGCCGCCAGCGGATACTTCAAAGAAGCATGCATACAACCGGGGTCGATGCAACATCAATTTACTTGACCGCGACGGCGCGCGCCAAATAGACGCGCTCGCCGCGCAAGCAACGCACGCGAAGATCGTCGAATATCGAAGTGCCGGGGACCGGCACGGGCGGGGCTCCGCGGCCGGTCAGGCGCCGAAGCTCTGCACCAGGGAGCCCGCGATCAGGTACCAGCCGTCGAGCAGGACGAAGAAGATCAGCTTGAAGGGCAGCGAGATGATCACCGGCGGCAGCATCATCATGCCCATCGACATCAGCACCGAGGCGACCACCATGTCGATGATCAGGAACGGGATGAAGATCAGGAACGCGATCTCGAACGCGCGCCTGAGCTCGCTGATCATGAACGCGGGGATCAGCGCCTTCAGCGGCGCGTCCTCGGGGCGGGTGATCTCGGGCGCCTCCTCGGCGGGCGGGGCGGCGGCTTGCGCCTTGGCATCGCCGATCACGCCGAGCGCGCGGCTTGCCGCCTTCTCGGCCGCGCCCGGCTTGAGCCCGTTCTCGGCCATGCGCACGAACAGGACCAGGTCCTTCTCGCGCACCTGGCCGAGCATGAAGGCGCGGAACGGCTCGACCGTGCGGGTGAACGCCTCCTCCTCGCCGATCTCCTCCGCGATCAGCGGCGCGATGCCGTCGCGGTAGGCGACCTCGAGGGTCGGCGCCATCACGAACGCGGTCAGGAACAGCGCCAGGCTGATCAGCACCGCATTCGGCGGCGTCTGCTGGATGCCGAGCGCGCTCCTCATCAAGGACAGCACCACCACGATGCGGGTGAACGATGTCAGCACCACCAGGATCGACGGCGCCAGCGACAGCACCGTGAACAGGATCAGGAGCTGGACGATGCGCCCGGTCAAGGTGCCGCCCTCCTCGCCGAGGTCGAGGCTGAAGCTCTGCGCGGCGGCCGGCGCGGCGGCGAGCACGAGGCCCGCGACGACGCCGAGCGCGGTGGCGGCGCGGCGGCTCACGGCGCGCCCGGCTCCGCCGGCGGCGCGATGCCGGTCTCGACCACGACGTTGGTCTGCGCGCCCAGCAGCAGCAGGTGCTCGGCGCCGTCGCGGCGCACCAAGACCAGCTTGTGGCGGACGTCGATCGGCGTCATCTCGACCACCGACAGGCGCTTGCCCGCGCGCTTGAGCGCGCTCATGCCCGGCACCAGGTTGAGGCGGCGGACGACCCAGGCCAAGAGCACGATCAGCCCGAGCACGAAGCCGAGCGCGAGCGCGGCGTTGACCAGGCTGCCGCTGTCCATCAGCCGCTCAGCGACCGGTTGAGGCGCCAGACGTAGGACAGGATCTCGGCCACCGCGGCGACCGCGGCGAGCGGGATCTCGGTATCGATCTCCATCGCCTCCAGGATCTCGGCGAGGTCGGCGTCCTCGCGCACCGGCACGCCGTGGGCGAAGGCGAGCGCGAGCAGCTGCTCGGCGAGCGCGCCGTGGGCGATGGCGTCGACCGTCGGCAGGCCGCCT
>DASWHF010000115.1:0-31820 GCA_036393295.1 Acidiferrobacterales bacterium | reverse complement strand
AATGTCATTTTTGCTTTGCTCCATTTTTCAAACACTTGTGTGTTTGAAAAATGCCGGTCGATCCGTCGACCGCCTAACAGGGTGTTGATAAACGAGTTTATCAACACCCTGCCAAGGGCGAACGGGGACCAAGGACCGATGCGATTCGCCTGCGCGCGCCTCGAGGGGAGAGACCGCTGGAACCGAACCACGCCTTGGACCGCTTTCTGGCGAGCATCGAGGCGCGCGCCTTTCGCATCGCCCATATCGCCACGGGCAACCGCGAGGATGCGCTCGACCTGGTGCAGGACGCGATGATGAAACTGGCGAGCCGCTACGCCGGGCACGACGAAGCCGAATGGGCGCCGTTGTTCCATACCATTCTGCAGAGCCGCATCCGCGATTGGTACCGGCGCAGCCGGGTGCGCAACCGGCTGCGCGCCTGGCTGGGCGGCGAGGACGACGAGGCCGACCCGATCGCCGAACTGCCGGACGGGCACAACCCCGGGCCGGCCGCGCGGCTGGCGACCGGACGCGCCACCGAACTGCTGGAGGCCGCGCTCGGCAGACTTCCGCTGCGCCAGCAGCAGGCCTTCCTGCTGCGGGTCTGGGAAGGGCTGGACGTGGCCGGCACGGCGCGCGCCATGGGCTGCTCACAGGGCAGCGTGAAGACGCATTACTCGCGCGCTGTGCACACGCTGCGCGCACAACTCGAGGACCACTGGCCATGAACGAGCACGAACGGGAGCAGGCGTTTCTCGCGCAAGCGCGCCGCGTGCTGGATGCGTCCGCGGCCGAGCTCGACCCCGCGACCCGCACGCGTCTGAAGGCCGCGCGCGCCGCGGCGCTCGCCGCGCGCGGCCCGCGTCTATCCTGGTGGCTGCCGATCGGGGGACTCGCGACCGCCGCCGGCGCTGCGCTGCTCGCCTGGACGCTGTTGCTTTCGCCGGTGCAACCGGCGCCGGGACTGGAGCATCTCGACCTGCTGACCGCCGCCGACAACCTGGAATTCTATTCGGATCTGGAGTTCTACACCTGGCTGGCGGAGGAAGCGGATGCCGGCTGAATGGTTGCTGCTGGTGACGAGCCTCGCCGCCGCGCCGCAGGCCGTGCCGGAGAATGCCGAGGACAGCCCTGGCGTCGAGATGCTGGAGTTCCTCGGCAATTACGAAACCGCGTCCGGCCGGTGGCTGGACCCGACCCAACTCGAGGAAGCGCTGCATGAACCGCCGAACGCGCCGAACAGCGAACCGGACCCCACGCCGCGCGCGGAGCGCCGTCGTGATTAGCGCGCTGGCGCTGGCCGGCGCCTTGTGGCTGGCCATGCCGCCGGCGCACGCGGCCGACGCGGTGCCGTTCGACAGTCTTACGCCGGCCGAGCAGCGGATACTCCAGTCGACGCGCGAGCGCTGGGACACGCTACCGCCCGAACGCCAGGAGGCGCTGCGGCGCGGCGCGGCGCGCTGGCAGCAGATGACGCCGGAGCAGCGCACGCTGGCGCGCGAGCGGCTCAAGCGCTGGCAGGCGATGAGCCCGGAACAGCGCGAACAGCTGCGCAGCCGCTACGAGCGCTTTCGCGCGCTGCCGCCCGAGGAACAGGAGCGGCTGCGCCGCGGTCTCCAATGGTTCGAGGGCCTGCCGCCGGAGCGGCGCGCCGAGATCCGCAACCGCTGGCAGAACATGAGCCCGGAGGAGCGCCAGGCCTTCCGCGAGCGCGTCCAGTCCATGAGCCCGGAGGAGCGCCGCGCGGCGCGAGACAAATGGGAGAGCCTGTCGCCCGAGCAGCGCGAGGCGGCACGCGACCGCTGGCGGCGCATGACCCCGGAGGAGCGCCAGCGCCTGCGCCGCGAGCGCCGGCGCGGGCAGTAAGCCCCCGGCGCCGGAGCGGCGTCAGGAAAATTCAATTCTGCCACGGGGAACACGGGGAAGATTCGAGTTGAAAACACTCGTGCGGACAACACGATTGCAGGCGCCCGTCATGCCACACTGACAATGTTTTCCCCGTGTACCCCGTGCTCCCCGTGGCGTTGTTCGCCTTTTCTTTATACGCCCCGATCCCGCGCCTTGTCGGCGCGGCCGCGCACGGCGTCGGCCGGATACTTGCGGGCGTTGAGGTCGATCTTGCGCCAGGCGGCGTCGACGAGATCGACGCCCAGACGGTCGGCGAGCCGGATGAGGTAAATGAAAACGTCCGCCAGCTCCTGCTCGACCTCGGCGAGCTTGTCGGGCACGAGCCCAAGGCTCTGCTCCTCGGTCAGCCACTGGAAATGCTCGACCAGCTCGGCGGCCTCGACGATCAGCGCCATGGCGAGGTTCTTCGGCGAATGAAACTGCTCCCAGTCGCGCTCGGCGGCGAACGCCCTCAGCCGCGCGCGCAGCGCGTCGAGCGCCGCGCCGCCGCTCACGTGGCGACCGCCGCGTCGGCGCGCTGGATGCCGCCCTTGCCGAACGACAGCTTGCAGCGGTACATCGCCGAGTCGACCCGCTCCAGCACGCTGTTGAGATCGCGCCCGTGGCCGGGCGCCTCGCCCATGCCGATCGACACCGACAGGTCGAACTCGCCGACCCGCGAATCGGCGAGCGCGGCCTGCAGGCGCTGCGCCACGGCGGTGGCCTGTTCGAGCGTGGTGTCGGGCAACAGGATCACGAACTCGTCGCCGCCGAAGCGCGCCGCCACGTCCTCGTCGCGGATGCAGGCACCGATCATGCGACCGATGCTCTTCAGGACGTTGTCGCCGGCGTGATGGCCGTGGGCGTCGTTGACCGCCTTGAAGCCGTCCAGGTCGGCGAACAGGATCGCCATCGGGCGCTGCGAACGGTCGACCTCGTCGAACAGGTCCTCGGCTCGCTCGTACAGGCCGCGGCGGTTGAGCAGGCCGGTGAGGATGTCCACCGAGCTCTTGATCTCGAGCTGGCGGCGCGCGCGGTCGACGTTGGCCATCAGCGAATAGGAATAGACGACGATAATCCCGCAGAACAGGATGAAGAACACGCTCGCCACCGACAGCGCGTTCATGTAGTCGGTGAAGCGCATGCCGAGGACCAGGACGCCGAGCAGGAAGCTGCCGGCGGCGGCCTCCGCGAACCTGGGCAGGCCGTAGCGCATGCCGTTGCCGAGGATGATCACCAGGTAGACCAGGTAGGCCGGCGACATCACGTTGGCGTCGGCCAACACGACGAACGAGGCGGCCGTGAGATCGGTCCACATGGCGAGCCGCAGGCGCAGCGGCGACAGCGTGTTGCGCCAGGCGTGGATCAGATACGCGGTGGTGAAGCAGAAATACACGCCGTGCATGACGTTCGCGGCCACCAGGTACTCGGCGCTGCGCGCGGTCGGCTCGCCGATGTTGAAATAGGCCAGGCCCAACGCCCAGAACAGATAGCGCGTGAGGAACTGCGCGCGCTGCTCGTCCCAGGATACGCCCGCCAGGCCGCGCGCCGCGTGATCGCGGCGGCGCCGGCGGCGCTCGTCGCGCTCGCGCCGGTCCGCTGCCCGTCGCCGGTCGTTCATCGCTCTGCCCCCCGCCGGGACGCACCCGGCCGCTCCCGTCCGTACTTCGTCGGCGCGGCCTCCTGCCCCGCCGGTGCCGATGACGCTCCGTCTAACCGGCCGCCAGCCGCTGGCGCAGCCGTGCGGCGGCCTCGCGAACCTGCTCCGGTGCGGTGCCCCCCAGGTGGCGGCGCGCCGCCACCGAACCGTCGACGGTCAATATATCAAATACATCCGCCTCGATGACACGCGAAAAACCCTTGAGCTCGTCGAGGCCCATGGCGGCCAGGTCGCGGCCCGACTCGATGCCGCGCCGCACCGCGCGCCCGACGATCTCGTGGGCATCGCGGAAGGTCACGCCCTTGCGCACCAGGTAGTCGGCGAGATCGGTGGCGGTGGCATAGCCGCGGGTCGCGGCCTCGGCCATGCGCTCGCGCCGGACCTGCATGCCCGGGACCATCTCGGCGTAGACCTTGAGGCAGCCGACCAGGGTGTCCAGGGTGTCGAACAGCGGCTCCTTGTCCTCCTGGTTGTCCTTATTATAAGCAAGCGGCTGACCCTTCATGAGCGTGAGCAGCGCCACGAGGTGGCCCTGCACCCGGCCGGCCTTGCCGCGCACCAGCTCGGGCACGTCCGGGTTCTTCTTCTGCGGCATGATGGACGAACCGGTGCAGAAGGCGTCGGACAGCTCGACGAAGCCGAACTGGCTGGACGACCACAGAATCAGCTCCTCGGAGAAACGCGACAGGTGCACCAGGGTGAGCGCGGCGGCGGCCACGAACTCGATGACGAAGTCCCGGTCGGAAACCGCGTCCAGGGAATTCTCGGCGGGGGCGTCGAAACCGAGCAGCCGCGCCGTGTAGGCGCGGTCGATGGGATAGCTGGTGCCGGCCAGGGCCGCGGCCCCGAGCGGCATGACGTTGACGCGCCGCCGGCAGTCGGCGAAGCGCGCGCGATCGCGCTCCAGCATCTCGCACCAGGCCAGCAGGTGATGGCCGAAGGTCACCGGTTGCGCGACCTGCAGATGCGTGAAGCCGGGCATCACGGTGTCGGCCTCGCGCTCCACGACCGCGAGCAGCGCCTGCTCGAGGCGCACGATCGCGGCGCGCACGAGATCGATGGCGTCGCGCACGTACAACCGCAGGTCGGTGGCCACCTGGTCGTTGCGCGAGCGCCCGGTGTGCAGCTTCTTGCCGGTGTCGCCGATGCGCGCGATCAGGCGCGCCTCGATGTTCATGTGCACGTCCTCGAGGGCCTCGCTCCAGACGAAACCGCCGGCGTCGATCTCGGCCTCGATCTCCTTCAGGCCGCGCACGATGGCGTCGCGCTCCTCGGCCGTGAGCACGCCGACGTGGGCGAGCATCTGCGCGTGGGCGACGGAGCCGGCGATGTCGTGCCGGTACAGGCGCCGGTCGAAACCGACCGACGCGGTGAAATGCTCGACGAAGGCGTCGGTCGGCTCGGTGAAACGGCCGTCCCAGGGCTTGTCTCGATTCATGGCGTTCAACAGGTGATCGGGAGGCCAGTATAACCGAAACTGCTGCTATACTCGGAAAGTGCCGGCGGGGCCGCGCGAAACCGGCTGCCACTTGTCCGTGGGCGGAATCCGGCCGTCGGTAATCGATTGTTGTTTAGCGGCTTTGTCGCTAGTTTTAGCGTATTGTTTACGCGCAAAGAGCATTCCCTGGTTCGGACTCTCCTTTGTGCACCCCCACCCCGAATGCCGAACCAGGTGTTACGACCCCCGCCAAGAGCGGGGGTTTTTTTTGGGCGCCGGGCCGGCCGGCGCGATTCTTGCGTAGCCGGCGAGCTTTAAGGTTTAATCTGCCTGGGACGCGCCCGCCACCGTCGGCGGACCAGCCCTGCGAGAGGGGGTGGCGCGGCTCGATCCGCGACGCCGGCGCCTCCCGCGTTCGCCCCAACCGACTACAGGTCATCGATGTCCAAGGCCAAGACCCAAGGCCAATATTTCCTGCCCGATTTCGGTTCGTTCAGCGTCGCCCTGCGGATCATCTTCCTGGCGGTGATCATCGCGGTGATCATCACCATCGGCCGCAACGAGAGCTTCGACGAGCGCGCCTGGGAGGATCTCAACCTGTTCACCGCCTTCGCGCTGATGCTGTCGTTCTTGGCGGTGGTGGTGTTGAAGCTGGCGTCGCCGGTCATCCGCCGCATGTCGGTGGCGGCCGGCTCGATGGTCGTGTTCCTGTTGCTGCTCGGGGTGCTGGCGCTCGGCACCGAGCTCATGGTCTTCGCGCTCTACGACCTGGGGCTGACCAGTGAGCGCTATCCGAGCTGGCACCTGTCGCTGCTCATCCGCACGCTGCTGATCGGCACGATCATGGGCATGATGGGGCTGCGTTACCTGATCGTCTCGCACCGTGCCGAGGCCGACGCCAAGTCCGAGCAGGAGGCGCGCATGCAGGCGCTGCAGTCGCGCATCCGCCCGCATTTTCTCTTCAACAGCATGAACAGCATCGCCAGCCTCATGCGCAGCGACCCGGGCCGCGCCGAGGCCGCGCTCCAGGACCTGGCCGACCTGTTCCGGGTGCTGCTGGCGGACGCCCGCAACCTGGTGCCGATCTCGGCCGAGCGCGAGATATCGCGCCAGTACCTGGAGATCGAGAAACTGCGCCTCGGCGACCGCCTCAAGATAAGCTGGAACGTGAACAACGTGCCGCGCAGCGCGCTGGTGCCGGCACTCACCCTGCAGCCGCTGCTGGAGAACGCCATCTACCACGGCATCGAGCCGCGCTTCAGCGGCGGCACACTCAAGATCGAGCTGTGGGCCGACGGCGACACGCTGAACGTGCTCATCAGCAACCCGCTGCCCGAGGTGCGCAAGCACTCCCACACCAAGGGCAACAAGATCGCCCAGGACAACATTCGCCAGCGGCTCGCGACGCACTTCGGCGACGGCGCCAGCATGCAGAGCTTCGAAGAAGGCAACCAGTACCACGTCAAGCTCAAGATGCCGATCGTGAGGGGCTAGCATGGAATCCGGATCGAAGATCGCGCTCTCGTTGCTCGGCCGCGGCATAGCGCGCACGCGCTCGACCCTCCGTGCGTTGCGCGGCCGGATCGAGGAACGCCTGTTCGGGGCAGCCGCCGAGGATCCGGCGGCCGCGCCCGACTCCGGCTTCCTGCCGGATTTCTGCCAGGGCTGGACGGTCTTCAGCGTCGCGGTCGTGGCCGAGATCCTGGCGATCATCATCGTGCTGGTGTCGCCGCAGATCCCGTTCGCCGAGAGCCGCCTCGGCAACCTGTTCCTGGTGTCGTTGTTCATCCAGTGGATCGCGCTGACCAGCGCCGCGGCGCTATGCGGCGCGCGCCGCTTCCTCAACCGCCTGTCCAAGCTGCGCGCCGTGGCGCTGGCCTACCTGATGCTGCTGTGCGTCACCTGGCTGGTCGGCGAGGCGGCGCTGTGGGCGCTGTGGCTGGCCGGCAGCATCGGCTCGCCGCAGCCGGAGTGGAACGCCTACTTTCACGTGCAGAACCTCACGGTGGCGGCGCTCATCAACGCGATGGCGCTGCGCTACTTCATCGGCCGCCACCAGCTCCGCCAGCGTACGCTGTCGGAGGCGCGCGCCAAGGTCCAGGCGCTGCGCTCGCGCATCCGCCCGCACTTCCTGTTCAACACCATGAACACCATCGCGGCGCTGACGCGCAGCGCGCCGGCGCAGGCCGAGACCGCCATCGAGAACATGGCCGACCTGGTGCGCATCATGCTGACGGACGACGAGAATCTGGTGCCGGTCGGTAACGAAATTGCGATCGCCCGGAAGTATCTGGCGATAGAATCGCTGCGCCTCGACAACCGCCTGGCGGTGGACTGGGACGTCGGCAAGTTCCCGCGCAAGGCGGTGCTGCCGGTGCTGACGCTGCAACCTTTGCTCGAGCACGCGATCCAATGCGGCGTGGAACCGGCCCCCGAGGGCGGGCGCATCACGGTCAGGCTCTGGGAGGCGGACGAGCGGATCCACATCGAGGTGACGCATCCGCTGCCGCGCCCGCGGCGTGGCGCGCGCACGCCGGTGCCGGAAGCCGACGAAACCGCGCTCGACAACCTGCGCCAGCGCCTGGAAACGCATTACGGAACGGCGGCCGTTCTTGAGACCAACGACGAGGCAGGCAGACTCAAGGTCGCCGTGACCCTGCCCACACGCGGAGAAGAACCATGAGAGTGTTGATTGTCGATGACGAGAAGCTGGCGCGCGAGCGCCTGCGCGAGCTGCTGACCGAGATCGGTGGCCATACCATCGTGGGCGAGGCCATGAACGGCAACGAGGCGGTGGAACGCACCACCGAGCTCAATCCCGACGTGCTGCTGATGGACATCCGCATGCCGGGGATGGACGGGCTCGAGGCGGCCATGCACCTGATGGGCCTGGAGAACCCGCCGAGCGTGATCTTCACCACCGCCTACGACCAGCACGCGCTCAACGCCTTCGAGGTCAACGCCGTCGATTACCTGTTGAAACCGATCCGCAAGGACCGGCTGGCCGCGGCGCTCGACAAGGCCCACAAGCTCACCCTCAAACAGCTCAAGCAGATCAACGAGGCCCAGGACAGTCCGAACGCCCGCACCCACATCAGCGTGCACCTGCGCGGCAACATCCGGCTGGTGCCCATCCAGGACGTGATCTACTTCATGGCCGACAGCAAGTACGTCACGGTACGGACCCCGGCCGAGGAGCATCTGATCGAGGATTCGCTGGTGAACCTGGAGAAGGAATTCGGCGAGAAGATGTTCCTGCGCATCCATCGCAACGCGCTGGTCGCCACCGGCTTCATCAAGGGCATCGAGAAGAGCCCAGCCGGCACCTGGCAGGTAAGCCTCAAGAACACCGACAAGAAGCTCGACGTCAGCCGCCGCCACGCCGCCTCGGTGCGCCGTTGGGCGCGCGGCTAGGCGCGCACTGCTACGACTGTGGGCGGGGCATCTTGCCCCGCCGATCCGTGAATAGGCCGTGCCGGGCGGGGCTGGAAGCCCCGCCTACAATTTTTCTTTCTATTTCCCCAGCGCCACGCGCCGCGCGCGCAGCTTTTCGATGGCGGTTTCGATCGCCGTCTCCAGGTAGCCGCGGTAGAAATCCGGGCTGCTGTAGCCGATCAGCGGCGGCACCAGCTCGTCGCCGTCCGGGTCGAGAAACATGATGTACGGGGTGAAGGAAACCCGGTAGCGGCCGGCGAGCTCGGCCTGGGTGAGGCGACGGCCGTCGAAGCCGCGCACCGGGGTGTGGCGCTCGACATCCGCGATCCGGAACAGGGCGCGCCCGGCATAGACGCCGCGCGTGTGCAGGGGCTCAAGGTGCAGGCCCGCGACCTCGGCGCAATACGGACAGGAATCCGCCGAGAAGAACAGGACGATCGGCATGGCCGAGCGGCGCGCGGCCTGGGCGTCGGCCGCCAGGTCCTTGGCCGGCGGCAGGCCGCCGGCCGCCGCATGCGCGGCGACGAACCACACCGCGATCAACCCCGCCGACCAGAAACGCGCCATTGCCTGCCCCACTCCGCCCGCCGCGCCCGGATGATTCCGGCGCGGAATTACTTTAGGATAGACGGCCCATAGCCGTTCGGACCTTAGTCCGACCTCCTGCCGACAAGTTCAAGTCCGCCCGTGACCCGTCTTCGCATCGGAACCCGCAAGAGCCCGCTCGCGCTGTGGCAGGCGGAATTCGTGCGCGCCCGGCTTGGGCAGCACCACCCCGGGCTCGCGGTCGAGCTCGTGACCATGACCACCCAGGGGGATCGGATCCTCGACAGCCCGCTCGCCAAGGTCGGCGGCAAGGGCCTGTTCATCAAGGAACTGGAGCAGGCCCTGCTGGAAGGACGCGCCGACATCGCGGTTCATTCCCTCAAGGACGTCACCGTCAGCCTGCCGGACGGCCTCGCCCTCCCGGTGATCTGCGAGCGCGACGACCCGCGCGACGCCTTCGTGTCGACGCGCTACCCGGACCTGGCGGCGCTGCCGCCCGGCGCGCGCGTCGGCACCTCCAGCCTGCGCCGCCAATGCCAGCTGCGCGCGGCCTTTCCGGCGCTCGATGTCGTCAACCTGCGCGGCAACGTCAATTCCCGGCTCGCCAAGCTGGACGCCGGCGAGTTCGACGCCGTGATCCTGGCCGCCGCCGGCCTCAAGCGTCTGGGCTTCGGCAAGCGCATCCGCCGCTTCCTGGAGCCGGACGAGAGCCTGCCGGCGGTCGGCCAGGGCGCGGTCTGCATCGAATGCCGCGTGGACGACGACGCCACGCGGGCGCTGATCGCGCCGCTCCATCACCCCGAGACGGCGCTGCGCGTCGCCGCCGAGCGCGCCCTGAACGCGCGCCTCGAGGGCGGTTGCCAGGTGCCGATCGGCGGCTACGCCGAGCTGCTCGACAACGGCGAGCTCCGGTTGCGCGGCCTGGTCGGTGACCCCGACGGCAGCCAGGTGGTCCGCGGCGAGATTTGCGGCCCACGCCGCGATGCCGAACGCCTCGGCATGACCCTGGCCGACGAGCTGCTCGGCCGCGGCGCGCGCCGGATTCTCGATCGCGTCTATGGCCGCGTCTGACGGCGGACCGCTCGCCGGCGTCACCGTGCTGGTGACGCGCCCGGCCGGCCAGACCGAGGGGCTGGCACAGCGGATCGAGCGGGCCGGCGGGCGGGTTATGCGCTTTCCGGTGCTGGAGATCCTCGACCCGGTGGACGGCGGCGCGCTGCTCGCGCTCATCGACCGGCTCGACGCGTTCGACCTCGCGATCTTCATCAGCCCGAACGCGGTCAACAAGGCGATGAACGTAATCCGCGCGCGCCGCGCGTTGCCGCCGGGCTTGCAGGTCGCGGCGGTCGGCCGCGGCAGCGCCAAGGCCTTGCGGCATTTCGGCGTCGCCGACGTCATCGCGCCGAGCGGCAAGTTCGACAGCGAGGCGCTGCTGGCGCTGCCCGAGCTCGCCGAGGTGCACGGCCGGCGCATCGTGATTTTCCGCGGCGACGGTGGCCGCGAGCTGCTGAGCGAGACCCTGAGCGCGCGCGGCGCCGCGGTCGAGACCGCCGAGTGCTACCGGCGCGGCCGGCCGCAGGCCGATACCGCGCCGCTGCTGCGCGCGATGGCGCGCGGCGAGCTGGACGTCGTCACGGTCACCAGCGTCCAGGGCCTGCGCAACCTCTACGACCTGGTCGGCAAGCTCGGCCAGCAGTGGCTGGTCAAGACGCCGATCGTGGTGGTCAGCGAGCGCATGGCCGAGGCCTGCCGCGAGCTCGGCTTCAAGCACGCGCCGATCGTCGCCGCCGAGCCCGGCGACGACGCGATCCTGGCGGCGCTCGAGGCATGGCGCGCGGCGCGAAATTCCCTATAATCGTTCAATCGACGCCGCAACCCGAGCCGCTCATGGACCCGAAATCACCCGAAACCCCGGACACCGGCAAACACGCCAAGCCGGACAAGCCGGCGGCCGCCGCGCCCAAGGCGTCGCGCGCCGGCGCGCTGTCGAGCGGCCTGGCGCTGATCCTGTCGATCATCGCGCTGCTGGGGACCGCCTATACCGGCTACACCTATCACATCCAGCGCGGGCTGATTCGCCTCGACACCTTCACGCGGCTCGACAAGCTCGAAGCGGAAAGCGAAACCTATGCGAAGGCCGACACCGAGCACCATGAGCAGCTGAACCTGATCAATGAGACCCAGGAGACGCTCAAGACCGCGCTCGACAAGCTCAACAAGGACCTCGGCAAGGGGCGTGCCGACTGGATGCTGGCCGAGACCGAGCAGCTGCTGCTCATCGCCAACAACCGCCTGCAGCTGGCGCGCGACGTAAGACTGGCGATCGCCGCGCTGCGCGCCGCCGACCGCCAGCTCCAGCAGCTCGCCGACCCGGCCTATCTGCCGGTGCGCAAGCTGCTGGCCGAGGAGATCAACAATCTCGAGGCGGTCGAGCGCGTCGACGTGCCGGGCTGGAGCCTGCGCCTGGCCAACATCGCCGCGCGCGTCGACCGGCTGCCGATCCTGCCGGGCGGCACCCAGGTGGCGGCCGCGCCGGCGCCGGCGCCCGACGCCGGTGATGACGGCGACACGGTTTCGACGGCGCGCGAGATGTGGAATGACTTGATCGGCCTGGTGAGCATCCGCCGCAGCGAGGAGATCCGCAAGCCGCTGCTCCTGCCCGAGCAGCATTACTTCCTGCGCGAAAACCTGCGCCTCATGCTGTACGGTGCGCAGATCGCGCTGCTGCAAAGCGACACCGCGACCTTCGAGACCAATCTCAAGACCGCCCGGCAGTGGATCACGCAGCACTACGACAGCAATGCCGTCATGGTGCAGGAGATCGTCACCGACCTGGACGAGATGCTCAAGGCGCGGCTGAGCGCCCGCCTGCCGGACATCTCGCGCTCGCTCGAGCTGCTGCGCCGCATCAGCGCCCAGAAGGCGGCGCCGTGAAACTGCTGGTCATCGTCCTGCTGGCGCTGTTCGTCTCCGCGTCGCTGACGCTGGTGGCGCTCGACAATCCGGGCTACGTGCTGATCGCGCGCGAACCGTGGAGCGTCGAGATGTCGCTGGCGGTGTTCCTGGTGCTGCTGGCGATCGCGGTGGTCGTGCTGTCGTTCTTCTGGCACGGCCTGGTGTTCCTGTGGAACACGCCGCGCGAGGTCGCGCACTGGCGGCGCGCGCGGCGCAGCCAACGCTCGCGCGAGGCGATGAGCCTGGGGCTGGTCAACCTCGCCGAGCGCAACTGGGTGCAGGCCGAGAAACAGGTGGTCGCGGACATCCACAGCAGCCCGTCGCCGTTCATGAACTACCTGGTCGCCGCCTACGCCGCCCAGGGCCAGGGCAACAGCGAGAAGCGCGACGAGTATCTGGCGCTGGCGCACGAGGCGGCGCCGGATCAGGGGCTCACCACCGGCATGGCGCAGGCCCACCTGCAGCTGGCCGCGCGTCAGTACGAGCGGGCGCTCGCGACCCTGACCCAGCTGCGCACCCTGCACCCGAAGAACCTCGCGGTGCTCGAGCTGCTGGCGCGCTGCTATCGCGAGCTCGACGACTGGGACAGCCTGGTGAACCTGATCCCCGAGCTGCGCAAGCGCAAGGCGCTGAGCCCCGAGCAGCTCGACGCCCTCGAGATCGAGGCGCGCCGCGAGTTGCTGAACCTGTCGCTGCCGGCCGGTGCGGTCGACGTGCTGCATCGGGCCTGGAACGCCGTGCCGGCGCATCTGCGCCGCCAGCCGGAGCTGGTCGTGGCCTACGCCCAGCGCCTGATCGAGCAGAACCAGATGGAGGAGGCCGAGTCGCTGATCGCCGCCACGCTCGAGCGGAGCTGGAACGACGCGCTGGCGCGCCTTTACGGGCTGGCGCGCGGCCCGCGGCCGGCGGCCCAGCTCGAGACCGCCGAAGGCTGGCTCGCGACCCACAGCGACCGGCCAACCCTGCTGCTGACCGTGGGAAGGCTCGCGGCCCGCAACCAGCAGCCCGGCAAGGCACGCGAATACCTGGAGAAGGCGATCCTGCTCAAAGGTCCGGCCGAGGTCCACGAGGAGCTGGCCATGCTGTTCGAGCAGTCCGGCGACAAGGACCGGGCGCTCGAGCACTACCACCGCGCGCTGGAGGTCACCGACCGCGAGCGGCGCCAACGGCCGGTCAAGCCCCCCTCCCCCGGCTTTCCCGCGCGCCGCGGCGGCGCAACCGCGCACTACGGTTATTAGCCGCACGCCAGGTCCTCGACGGCCTATCCCGGGCGCCGCGGCGCCCGTCGCATGCGCCGCAGGGTCTGGGACGCGGGAACCTCCGGCTGCAGCGTGACATGCTCGATGGCGTATTCGTTCCTGAGCAGCGTGCGCAACCCCTCCAGCACGGCGTGCCAGTCCCGGATATCGCGCAACACGATATGCGCGGACAGCGCCGGCATGCCCGAAGCCACCGTCCAGATGTGCAGGTCATGCACCGACACGACGCCCGGCGCCTGGGCCATGCGCCGGCCGACGCGCTCGAGATCGATGCCGGCCGGCACGCCTTCCATCAGCACATGCAGCGCTTCGCGCAGGAGGCGCAGGGTCGAATACAGGATCAGCGCGCAGATCACCAGCGACAGGATCGGATCGATCGGCGTCCAGCCGGTGAAGGTGATGACGGCGCCGGCGAGCAGCGCCGCGATCGAGGCGAGCAGGTCGCCGAAGACGTGCAACAGCGCAGCGCGCACGTTCAGGCTGCGCTCACCGCGGCTCAGCAGAACGGCCACGCCCAGGTTGACGATGAGCCCGACGAAGGCCACGCCCATCACCGCGGCGCCGGCGACCGGGCGCGGGTCCTGGAAGCGCCGGATCGCCTCGACCACGATCGCCGTCACCAGCGCCAGCATCAACAGGCCGTTGAGCAGCGCCACCAGCACCTCGGCGCGCAGCAGCCCGTAGGAGTGGCGCGCCGACGGCGGGCGCTGCCCGACCCAGGCGGCAAAGGCCGCCAGTCCCAGCGCCACCGAGTCCGAGGCCATGTGGCCGGCGTCGCCGAGCAGCGCCAGCGAGCCCGACCACCACCCGGCCAGCGCCTCGACGACCGCGAAGCCGAGCGTCAGTGCCAGCGCCAGGCGCAACACCGGCCCGGGGCGCGTAGCGGCGTGCGGATGGCCGTGGCCGGCGTGTTGCGCGGGGTGATCGTGCGTCATGGCGGCAGTGTCGCGCGGCCGCCGGCACGCGGCAACCGCCAATCAGTCGGCGGACCCGGCCTGCCCGGCGGCGTCGATCGCCTTGCGCGTCCGGTCGGCGGACTGCTGGAGCTGGTCCTCGACCTGTTTGGCCTTCTCGAGCGCGTCGGTCTGGGTCTTCCAGACATGCTCCTCCGGATCCCGCTGGCCGCCGCAGGCAGCGAGGCCGATGGCCAGCGTCAGTATTACCATCCAATTACGCATGCTCCACCTCCGAGGCGACCGGAACGGTACCGGCCGGTATGTAAACGACAACACCCGATGCCTTCAGCTTAGCCCAGCAGCCTCAGGCCGGCGGGTCCCGGGCGTACTCGAAAGAGTCGTAGAAGAACTGCGCCTCGGGCAGGCCGGCGGCGGCGAAGGCGGGTTTGGCCGCCTCGATCATCGCCGGCGGCCCGCTGGCGTAGACGTCGTAGCCGGACAGATCAGGATGGTCCGCGAGCAGCGCGGCGTGCACCCAGCCGCGCCGGCCGTCCCACGGTTCGTCGGCGCGCGGCTCGGACAGCACCGGCGTGTAGCGGAACACCGGCTGGTGCGCGACCCAGGAGCCGGCGAGCGCGTGCCGGTAGAGGTCCACGACCGCCCGCGCGCCCCAGTAGAGATGCATCGGCCGGTCGAGGCCGATGTAGAAGACATGCTCGATGATGCTCTTGATCGGCGCGAAACCGGTGCCGCCGGCCATGAACAACAGCGGTCGCGGCGATTCCTCGCGCAGGAAGAAGCTGCCGAGCGGCCCGCGGAAGCGCAGCAGGTCCTTCTCCTGCATCCGCGTGAATACCTGGTCGGAAAAATGACCGCCGGGGACGTGGCGGACGTGCAGCGTCAGCAGCGCATCGTCGTGCGGCGCGTTGGCCAGCGAGAAACTGCGGCGCCGGCCGTCGCGCAGCAGGATGTCGAGATACTGGCCGGCCAGGAATTGCAGGCGCTCGGTCTGCGGCAGCTTGAGGTGCAGCGCCATGACGTCGGGCGCGAGCCGCTCCATGCGCGCCACCCGGCACGGCAGGGTCTTGACGGCGATGCCCTGCGCCACGCCGACCTCCTGCACCTCGATCAGGAGATCGGCAAGCGGCCGCGCGCGGCAGAACAGCGCGAACCCCGCGGCACGCTCGGCATCGCTCAAGGCGCGCGCCTCGAACTCGCCGTGATCGACGCGGCCGCCGAGCACGCGGCCCTTGCAGGTCGCGCAGGCACCGTTACGGCAACTGTAGGGGAGATTGAATCCGTGGCGCAGCGCCGATTCCAGCACGGTCTCACCGGCGTCGGCGTGGTACTCGTGGCCGCTCGGCTCGATGCGGATCTTGAAGGCCATGCGGACATTCTAGCGCAACCGACGGCCCGGCCGGGGCTGGCGGATTTTCCTGAGCCCGGGAAGGCTGCTGGAAACCCTAACGTCCGGATTCATGAATGTTGGGCGGGGCCCCTGCTCCGCCGAGACGATCTTGATCGTTTACGCGCCGCATCGGTGGGGCGGGGCCCCACCCTACACGCTGGCGTGACAGGCCGTGCTTGGCGGGGCTGGAAGCCCCGCCTGCGATATATTGTTAAATCCAGGACAGGCCGTGGACGGTCTCGAAGATCCGCAGCGCCTCGGCGCTGCGGTTGGCGCGGTGCGCCTTGAGCGCGGCCCGGTAGCAGTCCTCGGCGCCGGAGCACTCGATGCCGCCGATGCGATAGACGTCGCGGCTGTCGGTCTTGAGGTAGCGCTCACCGACCCAGGAATAGCGCACCACGGTGTAGCGCGAACCGGAGACGGCGCGCTGCACCTGCACGTCGGGATAGGCGCCGCGCGCGTTGACCAGCCGGAAGTCGCCGTCGATGCTGAGCCGGGTCTCGATGCCGTGCGCGGTCTTTTCTATCATCCAGGCGCCGCACTCGGCGCCGCAGCCCTGGCGGCGCACCACGAACAGATGACCGTGCCCGGTCTTGCCCACCCAGCGGGTGAGGTAATCGTCATTGCCACGACAGCCGTCGTCGGACCCGCATTCGTTCACGATCTGGATCGGCAGCTCCGTTGCGTACAGCTCGGGGTTGGACGTTTCTCCCACCCCTGTCCACACGAATGCGAACACCGCTCCTGTCATGGCCAGGAATGCAGGAACGCGCTTCATCGGCGTAACCCTCGGGTCCTAACCATTTAAGTTCTAATTTCACAAGAGCAAACACTGTGCCATCCATGCCGATGGCGTGAATTGTTGTTTTTTTTCATAGCCTTATTGTTGATTATTGGGGGCGCTACCGGCGCCCGGGCTATGTGCGGAGGGTAACTGCACGTCTCAAAGTGCCGATCAACGGGGCGCGCTTACCGACCAACGTCATGCCAATGTAATGAGGCCCGGGTCGCCGGGCAAGTGAGATTTGCACACGCCTTGCGCATCATCGACTTCCGCGCGGGACTTCAGGTCGCTTGGCGGCATTGACAAGCCGCGGCGCGCTCCATTAAATGGCGGGCCATGCCGAATACCCGGAAACACGGAGCCGTCGCGCGCCCATGAGCGAGGAAGTCCTGGTGCAGGTCGACGGGGTGTCGCGCTTCTACGGGACCCTCCAGGCGGTCAAGAACATCAGCTTCGGCATCCGCCAGGGCCAGGTGCTGGGCTTCCTCGGGCCCAACGGCGCCGGCAAGACCACCACCATGCAGATCCTGACCGGCAACCTGGCGCCCAGCACCGGCAGCGTGCGCGTCGCCGGCCATGACCTGCTCGAGGAGCCGCGCGCCGCCAAGGCCGCGATCGGCTATCTGCCCGAGCAGCCGCCGGTCTATCGCGACATGACGGTCGACGAGTACCTCGACTATTGCGCGGCGCTGAACCGCATTCCGCGCCGGGAACGCCTCGCGGCGCGCGAGCGCGCCAAGCAGCGCTGCGGGCTCACCGACGTCGGGCGGCGCCTGATCGGCAATCTCTCCAAGGGCTACCAGCAGCGCGTCGGCCTCGCCCAGGCGATCATCCACGTGCCGCCGGTGATCATCCTCGACGAACCAACCGCCGGCCTCGACCCCATCCAGATCCGCGAGATCCGCCATCTGATCCGCGAGCTCGGCCGCGACCACGGCGTGATCCTGTCGACCCATATCCTGTCCGAGGTGCAGAGCACCTGCGACTGGGTGCAGATCATCAACAAGGGCGAACTGGTGCTCAACGACAGCATTGACCGCCTGTCCGACCACATGCAGTCCGCGGCGCTGTCGGTCGCCTTCCGCCAGCCGCCCGACGTCGGCCAGATCGCCGGCCTGGCCGGCGTGAAATCGGTCGAGCCGGCCGACGGTCGCTACGACATCTATTTCGACAGCGGCCAGGATCCGACCGACGCCCTGGTGCGGCTGGCGGTCGAGCGCGGCTGGGGGCTCGTCGAGCTCGTCCCGCGGCGCGCCTCGCTCGAGGACATCTTCGTGCAGCTGACCCGCGAGCCGGCCGCCGGAGGCGACACATGATCCTGACGCTCGCGCGCTACGAGCTGCGCCGGTTGTTCCTGTCGCCGCTGGCGTGGAGCATCCTGGCGGTGGTGCAGCTGATCCTGGCCTTCATGTTCCTGAGCAACCTCGAGTATTACCAGGTGATCCAGGCGCGCCTCACCGGCATGGGCGGCGGCGAGGGCGTGACCGAGATCGTCGTGATGCCGCTGCTCGGCAATGCCGCGGTGGTGCTGCTGCTGGTGACGCCGCTCATCAGCATGCGCCTGGTGAGCGAGGAACGCCGCAACAAGACCCTGAGCCTGCTGCTGTCGGCGCCGCTGTCGATGGCCGAGATCGTCCTCGGCAAGTACCTGGGGCTCACGGCCTTCCTGTGGCTGGTGCTGGCGATGGTGGCGCTGATGCCGTTGTCGCTGCTGGCCGGCGGCAGCCTGGACTACGGGATGTTCGCCGCCGGCCTGCTCGGTCTGGCGCTGCTGCTGGCCGGCTTCGCCGCGGTCGGGTTGTTCATG
Source organism: Acidiferrobacterales bacterium (assembly GCA_036393295.1). Taxonomy (GTDB): domain Bacteria; phylum Pseudomonadota; class Gammaproteobacteria; order Acidiferrobacterales; family UBA6901; genus DASWHF01. The sequence goes on along the minus strand of DASWHF010000115.1, from coordinate 13,763 downwards.
TCGACCCTCACCCAGCACCAGACGGTGGCGGCGGTCGGCAGCTTCGGCGTGCTGCTGATCTTCTGGATCCTGGATTGGGCCGGCCGCGGCGCGGGCGGCGGCGTGCTGGCCTATCTGGCGCTGCTCAACCACTACGAGCCGTTCCTGCGCGGCCAGGTCGACACGCGCGACCTCGCCTACCATGCGCTGTTCATCGCCACCTTCCTGGTGCTGAGCGTGCGGCGCCTGGACATGGACCGGCTGGGGGGCTGACCGAATGCGGGCCTCGCGCGAATCGCTCCTCAGGCTGCGCCTGGCCAGCACCGGCTTCGTGCTGCTGTTGCTCGCCGCGGTCGGGCTCACGCTGTTTCTCACCCGCGAGTACCACCAGCGCTTCGACTGGACGCACGGCGCGCGCCAGAGCCTGTCCGAGGCGAGCCTGGCCCTGCTGGAGGGCCTCGACCAGCCGATCCGGATCACCGCCTTCGCCACCGAGCAGCGCGAGCTGCGCCGCGGCATCCTGGATCTCGTCGAGCGCTACCAGCGGCGGCGTCCGGACATCGTTCTCGAGTTCGTCGATCCGGACAAGCAGCCGGCGCGGGTGCGCGAGACCGGCATCCGCTTCGACGGCGAGCTGGTCGTCGAGTACGGCGGCGCCAAGGAGTCGCTGTCGCAGGCCAGCGAGGAGGCGCTGACCAACGCGCTCGCCCGCCTCGGTCGCGGCGGCGAGCGCTGGATCGTGTTCCTGGGCGGCCACGGCGAGCGCAGCCCCGACCGCCAGGCGAATCACGACCTGTCCGACTGGGCGGCGCACCTCGCCAAGCGCGGTCTGAAAACACGCAGCCTGCTGCTCGGCGAAAACGCCCAGGTGCCGCAGAATACCGCGGTGCTGGTCATCGCCGGACCGCGCGTCAAGCTGCTGGCGGGCGAGATCAAGGCGATCGAGGCGTATCTGCACGGCGGCGGCAACCTGCTGTGGCTGCACGATCCCGGTCCGCTGCACGGGCTGGCGCCGGTCGCCGAGCTGCTGGGCGTCGAGTTCACGCCGGGGGTGATCGTCGATCCGTTGTCGCAGGCACGCACCGGCGCCGCGCCCGACTTCGTGGTCGTCACCCGCTACGGCCAGCACCCGGCGGTGCGCGGCTTCGGCCTCACCGCGCTGTTCCCCGAGGCCGCCGCCCTCAGCCACACCGAACGCAAAGGCTGGCGCGCTGAAGTGCTGCTCGACACCCCGCCGTCCGCCTGGGCCGAGAGCGGCACGCGCCAGGACGCGTCGCGCTACGATGCCGGCCAGGACCGGCCCGGGCCGCTGACCCTGGCGCTGGCGCTGACGCGCGAGATCGAGGAGCGCGAGCAGCGCGTGGTCGTGGTCGGCGACGGCGATTTCCTGTCGAACAGCTTTCTCGGCAACGGCGGCAACCTCGACCTCGGCATGAACCTGGTGAACTGGGCGAGCCGCGACGACAGTTATATCAATGTTCCGGCGCGCAGCGCCCCGGACACGAGCCTCGATCTGTCGCACACCGCCCAGCTCGTCATCGCCATGGGCTTCCTGCTCGTGCTGCCGCTGGCGCTCATCGGCGGCGGCGTCGGCGTCTGGTGGCGGCGGCGCAAGCGCTAGGAGCGTCATGACGAACCGCTGGTTGATCAATCTGGCGCTGGCGGCGGTCGTGGTCGTGCTGGCGCTGCTGGCGATCTTCAGGCCCGGCGGCGAGCCGGAACCGGAGGCGGTGCCGCTCACGTCGCTCGCCGCCCGGAACGTGAGCCTGATCCGCATCGTGCGCGCCGGCGCGCCCGAGGTGGTGCTCGAACGCACCGGCGGCGACGAGGCCGCGGACTGGCGGCTGACCGCGCCGCGCGCGGCGCGCGCCAACCGGCTGCGCGTCGACGAGCTGTTGCGCCTGGCCGCCGCCGACAGCGCCGCGCGCTTTCCCGCGGCCGACGCCGAGCTCGCACAGTACGGTCTCGACAAACCGCAGCTCACGGTCTGGCTCGACGGGCGGGAGATCCGCTTCGGCGCCAACCACCCCTTGAACCCCCAGCACTACGTCTGGCACGACGGCACGGTGCACCTCATTGCCGCGCATCACTTCCGGGTCGCGACCACCGGCGTCAACGACTGGCTGAGCAGCCGGCTGCTGGAGGAATCGATACAGCCGACCGCGTTGCAGCTGCCGGCTTTGAGCCTGGAGCGCGACGCGGACGGCGTCTGGCGGGTCACGCCGGCGGATCCGGAGCTGTCCACCGACCGCATCCATCACTTCGTCGATGAGTGGCGCCATGCGCGCGCGCTTCGCGTGCAGCCCTACGCCGGCACGCGCGCGCTGGAGCGCGTCGTCATCCGCTACGCCGACGCGGCCGGCGCGGCGGCACGCACGCTCGAGCTCAAGGTGCTGAGCCACAAACCCGAGTTCGTGCTGTACCGCGCGGACGAGGGCCTGGAATACCACTTCGCGGAGGACATCGGCACGCGTCTGATGCAGCTCAAGCCGGACGATGCCGGAGCTTCCTGAGGTCGAGACCGCGCGCCGCGGCATCGCGCCGCACGTACAGGGCCGGCGCGTCGCCGCCGTGATCGTGCGCGACCGGCGGCTGCGCTGGCCGATCCCGCCGGCGCTGAGCCGCGAGCTGCCGGGCCAGACCATCGTCAACGTCACGCGCCGTGCGAAGTACCTGCTGTTCCACACCGCCGGCGGCACGCTCATCATCCATCTCGGCATGTCCGGCAGCCTGCGGGTCGTGCCCTGCGCCACGCCGCCGGCCAAATGGGACCACCTCGACATCGCGCTCGACAACGGCAAGTGCCTGCGGTTGCGCGACCCGCGGCGCTTCGGCGCGGCGCTGTGGACGCGCGCCGATCCGGCGCGGCATGCGCTGCTCAAGGACCTGGGGCCGGAACCCTTCGGCCCGGACTTCACGCCCGAGTATCTGTACGCGATCACCCGCGGCCGCAAGCTCAAGTTGCGCGATCTCCTGCTCAACACCCGGGTGGTGGCGGGGGTCGGCAACATCTACGCCAACGAGGCGCTGTTCGCCGCCGGCCTGCGCCCGCGCCGCGCCGCCGGCCAGACCACGCGCGCCGACTGCGCGCGGCTGGTCACGGCAGTGCGCGAAACCCTGAAGCGCGCCATCGCCGCCGGCGGCACCACGCTGCGCGACTTCCGGAACGCCGACGGCCTGCCCGGCTACTTCCAGCAGACACTCATGGTCTACGGCCGGACCGGCGAGCCCTGCCGGCAATGCGGCGCCCCGGTCCGTGCCGTGCGCCTCGGGCAGCGCAGCGCCTTTTACTGCCCGCGCTGCCAGCGCTAGCGGAGGCGGTCTGCTAGCCGGGGTGTCGCTCGCGCTCGAACAGCCGCAGTGCGAAGCGCCCGGTGGCGGTCGCGCGTACCGCGAGCACCTCGGCGCGCATCGGCGCCGGTAGCGAGTCGATTTCCGGCAGACGCGAACCGTATTGCGCTGGCAGGATGAACGGCGCCAGCATACAGGCGAGGCTGATGTCCGTGGCGCTCAATCGATCGCCGACCAGATAGCGACGGCCGTCGGCGAGGCGGGCGTCGGTGTCGGCGACGATCTGCCGGCAGCGCGCCAGGCCGCGCGCGACAGTGTCGGCGCGCACGTCCAGCTTGCGGGCGATGAGCGCGCGCATCGCCGGGTAGCACAAAGGCGCAAGCATCAGTTCGTACCACGGCACGCCATCGCCGGCGGTGCGCAGTCCGCGCAGCGGCCGCGGCAGCATGTGGAAGTACACCCAACGCCGGCTCTCGACGCCGAGCTCATCGTCGAACAGCCGCTCCCAGCGGACCACCTCCGCGCGCAGGGCTGGGTCGGCCGGATAGAGCTCGCGACCGGCGGGGGCGTACTGGTCGAGGAATCTCAGGATCGCCGCCGAGTCGGCGACCACGACCCCGCCGTCGACCAGTACCGGCACGGTCGGCCCGCGGCTGAACCAGTAAGCGCGCGGATAGTGGAAGACCTGCAGGTGGCGTTCCTCGCGATAGCGCAGGCCCAGCCGGTCGAGCGCCCAGCGCGCCTTCTCGCAGTAATGGCTCATGGGGATGGAGATCAGCCGGCGCATGGTCAACGCTCACCGTCGGGCGGCAACGTCGATTCGAGTAGGGCCGGGCCGCGCGGCCGTTCGCCGTCCGGCACGAGCGTCAGATCGAACAGCATGTGGTAGACACCGCGGCCGACGCGTTCCCAACCGGTGGTGGCGAAGCCGGAGTTGCCGTACTGCCCCACCACCGCCTCGGGCGGATCGGGGAGCGACTGATCGTCCATCAGGTGGATGCGCTGGGCAATCGGCAGGGCCGGGTCGATGCTGAGCGTCACCAGGATATCGCCGCCGTCACCCGTGATGACATAGTCGGTATCGGCGGAGTTTCCGACGGCGCGCTCGGCATCCGACATGCGCCCGTCGATGACGTGACCGTCGGGATGCGCGCGCGTCAGCATCCGCATCGGGCCGGCGTCCGCGATCGGGCGCCAGTCCACGGTCGTCAGGGTCTCGACATCGCTGAGGAACAAACCGATGGCGAACGGCAGATCGACGATCAGATCCATGGTGATCCGGTTGCGGTGCGCGAGGTAGTCGATGTGGATCGACGGCGTGCGCAAGCCCAGAAACATGCGGACCCGGCTGCGCGTGCGGCGGATGACGCGCACCGGTCCGGCCTTGACGGCGACGCGCTCCGATTGGTAGTCCGCCTCGGTGCGGTGGAAGTCGAAAACGCCGAACAGCCTGCCGGTGTGACGGACCTTCATGCCGTCGATCAGATTGGCGGTGCGCGGGGCGCCGTCGGGCCCGGCCCATTGGAATTTGTCGATCAGGAACGGCAGGTCGCGCGAGAACCCGATCCGGTAGGCCGCGGTGACGATGGCATCGGACCGGGCATCGTAGCGCACGTGGCGGTACGCGTTGCGCGGCGCCGGCCCGTCGCGCACGGCCAGCGCGTACAGCCAGGCGGATGCGCCGTCGCCCCGCAGCTCGATGGCGTGCGCGGCGGCGAAGGCCGGCTCCAGCGGCGCCGCCGGCAGCCGCGCGCCGGCGTCCACGGCCATGAACACCCATTCGTCCTGCGGTCCGACGCGGCGCGCGCCGTCGGGCTCGTCCGGGCGGTAACGCCCGGACGCATCGCGGGCGTCGATCTGGAACGGCACCGGCACCAGCCGCCCGTCCCGCAGGGCGAACAGGCCCACGTCCGAGAGCGGTGCGCCGAGCAGGGATTCGAGCCGCGCGGCCGGTATCACCGTCGGCGCGTGCGCTGCAGCCGGCACCATCACCGGCCGGCCGGACCAGGCGGGCGCGGGCTCGGCGCCGGCCGCCGCGGCCGCCCACAACGGCGCGCTGACCAGCATGATGAGCCTTCCCGCCACCCGCCCGACCGGCTGCATCGACAGCACCCCCTCAAACGGCTGATAGCGCGCCACCCCGCGCAGACGTTATAATGTTTCCACTTGAAACATTGCTGCCGCCAAACTAGCACCCGATGTTGAAACTGTCAACATTGAGCGTACCATCACCCCATGCCGCAAACGACGAAACCTCGCTACCACCACGGGGATTTGCGCAACGCCCTGATCGCGGCGGCCGTCCGGATCCTGAAGGATCGCGGCATCGCCGGGTTGAGCCTGCGCGAAGTGGCCGCGGCCGCCGGGGTCAGCCACGCCGCCCCCTATCGCCACTTCCCCGACAAGCAGGCGCTGCTCAACGCCATCGCGGCCCAGGGCCACGAGCGCCTGCGCGACGGTTGCCGGGCCGCGCAGCGCGATTGGCCGCGCGACCCGAAGCGCCAATGGATAGAGGCCGGCATGCACTATCTGCGCTTCGTGCTGGACAATCCCGAGGTCGCCCAGGTCATGTTCGGCGGCGCCGCGCCGAATGCCGCGCCGGACGCGACACTGGAGCAGGCGATCGCTGAGGCGGTCGCCGCGCTCGCCGACATCGTCGACAACGGCAAATCGGCCGGTCTCTATCGGGGACGCAACAGCCGGGATATCGTGCTGACCTCGCTGAGCACGGTCCACGGGCTATCCCTGTTGATCGGTAGCGGTTTTGCCGGCCGCCGACTCAGTCACGGCCGGGCGCGCGCCCTGGCGCAGCGCATCGCCGAAACCCTCTGGCGCGGGCTATCGGACTGAGGGTGTTCCGTGCAATTTTCTTCTTAAAGTGGCACATAAATTGCTTGAACAATATTATTGATTGAATTAGATTTTTGCCCGTCCGGCTGCTTTACTCAAAATACCGCCCGGAATTCAACCGGCGGTCGGAACCCGAAAACCGCCGGTCCGGGAAGCGTTTCACCGCAGCCTGATATTCTGATATTCGGTTAAGTGGGGCTAATAGGGGTGGGTGATAGCATGACGACAACCAGAATCGAGGACCAGTTCTCCGCCTACAGCGGCTGGCGCCAGGGCCTGTTCGACGCCATCAGCGAGCTGCGCGGCTGGCTGCACAGCCAGGAGCTGTCCGACGCCCAGGTCGACCAGCGCATCGAGCAGGTGCTGTCCACGCTGCGCGACGACAAGCTCTACATCGCCTTCGTCGCCGAGTTCTCGCGCGGCAAGTCCGAGCTGATCAACGCCATCTTCTTCGCCGGCTTCGGCCAGCGCGTGCTGCCGTCGAGCGCCGGCCGCACCACCATGTGCCCGACCGAGCTCATGTACGACGCCGGCAGCAAGCCCTACGTGCGCCTGCTGCCGATCGAGACCCGCGCCAGCGGCACGACCGTCTCGGAGCTCAAGGGCTTCACCGACGAGTGGACCACCGTGCCGCTCGACGTGAAATCGCCCGAGAAGGTCGCCAAGGCCCTGCAGCATATCGCCGAGATCAAGACGGTCTCGAAAGACGTCGCCCAGAACATGGGTCTGCACGTCGCCGAGGAGGAGACCCAGAACGGCATGCACCTGACCGAGGACGGCCAGGTCGAGATCCCCAAGTGGCGCCACGCCATCATCAACTTCCCGCACCCGCTGCTCGAGCAGGGGCTGGTGATCCTCGACACCCCGGGCCTCAATGCGCTGGGCACCGAGCCGGAGCTGACCCTGTCGCTGCTGCCGTCCGCGCACGCGATACTGTTCATCCTCGCGGCCGACGCCGGCGTGACCAAGTCCGACATCCAGGTCTGGCACGACTACATCAGCAACCCCAAGGGCGGCGCCGCCAAGGGCCGGCTGGTGGTGCTGAACAAGATCGACGGCCTGTGGGACGAGCTGCGCGACTGGGACGAGGTGCAGCGTGAGATCAACCGCCAGATCTCCGAGACCGCCAAGCATCTGGCGATCCCCAAGCACAATATCTACCCGGTGTCGGCGCAGAAGGCGCTGTTCGGCAAAATCAAGGGCGAGACCAAGATTCTCGAGCGCAGCCGTATCCACGAGCTCGAAGACGCGCTCGGCAAGGAGATGATCCCGGCCAAGCGCGAGATCGTGCGCGACAACATCGGCAACGACCTGTCCGACATCCTCAAGGCCATGCGGCTGACCATCACGCAGCGCGTGAAGGGCGTCCACGAGCACATGCAGGAGCTCGACGGCCTGAGCGGCAAGAACATGGACGTGATCGACCACATGATGGAGAAGGTCAAGATCGACAAGGAGCACTTCGAGAAGAGCCTGCAACGCTTCCAGGCGACGCGCAGCATCTTCTCGCAGCAGACCAACGTGCTGTACACGCACCTGAACCTCAAGAACGTCGACAAGCTGATCGCCGAGACCAAGAAGGACATGGAGATCAGCCTCACCACGGCCGGGCTCAAGTCCTCGATGCAGGGATTCTTCAAGCGCGTGCTGGCGATCATGGACGACGTCGCCAAGCAGTCGCAGGAAATCAAGGAGCTGATGGAGGGCGTGTACAGGAAGTTCCAGGAGGAGCACGGCCTGTCCAAGATCAAGCCCAAGACCTTCTCGGTGATGAAGTACCAGCGCGAGCTCAAGCGCGTCGAGGAGAAGCACCTCGCCTACATCTCCGGCATGAGCCTGCTCATGACCGAGCAGAAGACATTGACCCGGAAGTTCTACGAGTCGGCGGTCGCCAAGGTGCGCGCGATCTTCGCCAGCGCCAACCGCGACGCCGACAACTGGCTCAAGACCATCATGTCGCCGATGGAGTCGCAGGTGCGCGAGCACCAGGTGCAGCTGCGCCGCCGCCTGGAGAGCATCAAGCGCATCCACAAGGCCAGCGACACCCTGGAAGACCGCCTGAACGAGCTCAAACATGTGCGCGACGGCATGCGCGAGCAGGAGAATGCGCTCCAGAACCAGATCGAGCGCATCACCGAGATCCTGAATTTCGAGTCCCGGCCCGACGCCGCACCGGCGCTGGACATCGATCTGTCCGCTTGACCTCCAGAACCGCCCGCCGCGCAGGTAGGATTTGCGGTGGGCGGTTTTTTTGTTCCCGGGCTATTGCGGATTTGCATGCGGAGCTTCCAGCCCCGCCGGACAGGACACCCGCTTCCGCTCCCGCTGTGCCATGCCGACCGAGCCGACGCACTTGGCCCATCATGGCGTTCGCGTACGCCCGGACCGCGCCCAGGGCGCGGCGGAAATATCGCCACACGCATGGTATGCTTTGTACACGTTAACCCCGAGAGCAGACATATCATGCATACCGCCAAACAAGATGTCCGCGAGCTACTGGACCAACTGCCCGAGGACAGCACGCTCGAGGATATCCACTACCACCTCTACGTGCTCGAAAAGATCCGACGCGGCGAGGCGCGCGCCCAGAACGAGGGAACACTGGCCCAGGACGACGTCGAGGCACGGCTGCGCAAATGGATTACCAAGTAGACTGGTCGCCCGAGGCCGTCGAAGACGTCGAACAGATCGCCGCCTACATCCACAAAGACTCCCCGCTCTACGCCCAGCAGGTCGTCGAAGAGTTGATCGCCGCGGGTCGCCGTCTCAGCCTCTTCCCGCTGCGGGGACGCAAAGTACCCGAGCTCACCGCCACGCATCGGGAATGCTTCGTATAAAGCTATCGCATGATCTACCGTGTTCAAGAGCACCGTGTACTGATCGTCGCCGTCATCCACGGCAAGCGCCTGCTCGCGCCTGCGGAACGGTTCGATCCCTGACCCGCCGACTCACCCTGTTATTGCGAGGCCCGCATAAGCGGGCCGCGGCAATGCACAAGCTGCGGGACATAAGCGAGCGTTGCCCGGGCAGGCGATCCACGCGCGTTAACCCTTCAGGATTGACCATGAAAATGTCTCGGCTTTTTGACACCGCATGAGGTTTTCAATCAGACTCGACAGAGTCTCACTGTTGCACTTCGCGGTTGAATCCAAGCCTTCAATTCGAACTTTCGTAATCGGCATCAATGTGTTATAGAGGTCCGACCCAGACCAGCAGACCCACTCGCCGGAGGATCTGGAGAAGAAGATCCTGCCGTTGGTAAGGGAGCTGTCGGTCTGACGCCGACGTTGGCTTATGTAGGGCGGGGCCCTGCCCCGCCGAAATAATCCTTACCGCTCCACGCGCCACACTGGTGGGGCAGGGCCCCACCCTACCCCTACTGTCATTGCGTATAGGGACTCCTCCCCGGTTGCAAGCCCCGATGTCCGAAACAAACACAGCCGATGCGTGCGTATAGTCGGTCTCTCGATGGGGTCGCTATCCCCTGACCCGAATGAACGTCGCGCACCCTCTCTCCTCAGCGAGGCCAAGGCTTCAGCGAGCCTTCGCAATGATCAGGTTCAAAGAGGGTCGGTCTGACCTGTTTGCTCATCCTTCGTTGCTCGGCAACACGGTAACGCGGTTGACGGGGCCGGCTCGGCTACGCCGCCGTCGCCCGCGGGTGTTCGTAATCCCGACGGTAATCGGTGCCGTGATGCAGGACTGCCCACGCGGTGCGCACCGTCTTATTGGCCAGGGCCACCGCCGCCTTGTTGGCCCCGGCGCGCGCCACCAGCGCCCGCAGCCACTGGCTTTTCGGATCCGGCTTGTCGCCCAGGGTCTTGATGACCGCGTGGGCACCGCGGATCAGGGTGGCTTTGAGCTGCGGGTGGCCGGTCCGACCGATCCCGATCAGGGTCACTTTGCCGCCGCTGCTGTACTGGCGCGGGGTCAGCCCGAGGTAGGCCGCGGCCTGGCGCCCGTTGGCGAAGACATGGCCGTCGCCCAGGGCCGCGACCAGCAAGGTGGCGCCGATCGGGCCGATCCCCTCGATCGCCTGCAGAGCGCGGCAGGGCGGCAACGCCTGCGCCTGCTGCCGCACGCGCTGGTCGAGCTCGGCCAGGCGCGCGTTGAGCCGGTTCAGTTCCTCCCGCTGTTCGGCCAGCAGCGCCCGCATCGCCATCGTCAATTCGTTCTCGGCGTCTTCCAGGGCCTGCGCCAACACCTGCTTTAGCGCCTTCTGCCCGCGCCCCGCAATGATCCCGTATTCCTGGAGCAGGCCGTGGGTCTGGTTGATCAGTTGGGTGCGCTGCTTGATCAGGCGTTCCCGGACGCGGTGCAGGCTCTGCAGGTCCTGCTGGGCCAGGCCTTTGCGCGGGACAAAGCGCATCGTGGGGCGCAGGCCGGCTTCGACGATCGCCAGGGCGTCGTTGGCATCGGTCTTGTGGCCCTTGCGGAACGGGGTCACGAACTGCGGTGCCATCAGCTTCGTCTCGTGCCCCAGGGCGTTGAACTGGCGCGCCCAGTAATGGGCGCCGGCACAGGCCTCCAGGTACACCCGGCATGCCGGTTGGTGCCGCATGAAATCCAGCAATTCGCGACGCTTGAGTTCCTTGTTGACCCGCACGCCCGGGTGGCGAGTGTCGACCACGCACACCTGGAATACGCGCTTTGCCAGATCGATGCCGATTGCCGTATGCTGATGCATGACTCCTCCTCTTCTTGTGGATGACGATTCAACGATCTCATCCATTCTGCCCGATGAGGCATCAGGAGGGGAGGAGTCCCTTTCATTGAGGCCCGCGCAGCGGGCCGTGGCAATCTCCGTTTCGGGCCCCAGCCGCTTCCTTTGGGGTAGGGTGGGGCCCTGCCCCACCAAGCCCCCCCACCCGATCCACGTCACTCTCGATCGCGACCCCCGCCAATAGCTCCCCGACCGAACTGGAAAATTTTGTTTGAACAATATGCTGCATCGCGCCCGTGCCACAAACAATGAACACCAGCTTCGTACCCAACACCAAATCCGTTGCCACCCCAGCCTGATCGTCAGACCCCATTAGCAATTCCTAAATCCGCCCCCACCCCTTGACAGCCTTTCCACCCCGGGCGTAGCCTCGCCCGAAACAATAACAACGCCTCAATCACGATCCGCCTTACCACTTTCGTTTTCCGCATGATCGCGCGTGCGCGCGGGTTCGTTGGGTCGTGTTGCACCAGGACAATAACGGGAGGCGCGCATGGCATTCCGGATCGCGGACCAGATTCTTCTCTGCCGCGGTGCACGTCGGCACCGCCCGCTCACCGCACCGCACCGGTCGACACCCCATAAGCACCGAGACGCGTTGCGTAACGCATTACTGCCCCCGTTGCTGGTGCTCGTCGTGCACCTGCTGCTCCCGGTCACGCTGAGTGTCGTCCTGGCGCCGGCCCCTGCTGGCGCGGTGACGATCACCGAGGAGGCGCCGCCGCTCATCGTGACCGACTATTCCTACATAGCGTGCGCCTGCGGTGGTTGTTTCTGGGGGTTGGATCCCAATGCGGATGACTATGGCCCGAGCGACTCGGAAGGTCCGGTCATCAATCACCACCTACAGTGGTGGCCATCCGACCCGGACTGCCCCAAGACCCGCGTTCTATGGATCGGCGACTATTGGCCGATGCCGCCGGCAACAAACCGAAGCTGCAGTGCAACCCTGCCGCGCGCGCAACTTGGAATTGAGGGTTTAGGGCAAGGCGCGCCAACAAACATGAAGCCGATCCTCCTCGAGCGATCGTACCAGTCGCCGCCGGTCACCGGCCCCTGCGTATCGCAGCAGTCGCAGCGTTACATCGATCGATGGCGCAAGGTAATCTGTCCCCCCGGCTACCCCGGCCGCTGGGACGCCACCGTCGGTTATTACCGCTGCCTGCGCGTCTCCACCCTCGCCGACCCGCCCAAGAACTGCGGCGACGGCGGCGGCGGGTGCGACGCGGGCGGCAAGAACAATGGGGGCAACCCGGTCAACACCGCGACCGGCAACAAGTATCAGGTCGAGACCGATTACGCCGGTTCCGGCCCGTTCGCGCTTACGCTGACGCGCTACTACAACAGCATCCGGGCGAGCGGCAATTACAAAGAGAGCGGCGTCTTCGGCACCGGCTGGCGCAGTGCCTATGTCGGCCCGGCGGTGATCACCGTCCAAACGATGAACTTGCTCACCGGGGAGATCGACCGGACCTACGCCACGGTCCACCGGCCCGACGGGCGCAGCTACTACTTCCGTTTCGACGGCACGGCCTGGATTCCGGACGCGGACATCGAAGACCGCCTCGCGCGCACTGCCTCGGGCTGGACCTACACCCTGCGCGACGGCACGGTGGAGATCTACGACCATGTCGACCGGGACGACGAGACCGGGTACGGCAAGCTCCTGGCAATCCGCAACCCCGCCGGATTGACCCAGACCCTCGCTTACTATACCTCCGGCCCCGATCTCGGCCGCCTGCACACCGTCACCGGCCCCTTCGGCCACACCCTCAGCTTCGGCTACGACACTGCGGGCCGCCTCGCGACCGTGACCACCCCGGAGAACAAAGTCATCGGCTACGGCTACGACGCCAACAACAACCTCGCCCGGGTGGATTATCCGGACGGCACCGCCAAGCGCTACCACTACGAGAAGACCGGTTTCCCCAATCATCTGACCGGGATCTCCTACGTGGACACGGCCGGCACAGTGAGCCGTCTGTCCACTTACGACTACGACAGCACTGGCCGGGCGACCCTGACCCAGCACGCCGATGTCGGCTTCGGCGGGCCGCAGGAGAAGTTCAAGTTGGAGTACGGTCAGCCGACTGCAAACCAGACCACCGTCACCGACGCCGCCGGCACTGCGGAGGTCCTGACCTTCGCGACCAACCTCGGCGTCAAGAACCTGACCAAGAAAGTGAATCAGAGCGACGGCAAAGCGTTGGAACAGCAATTCGACGCCAACAACAACCTGCTGTGCCGCAAGGACCCCGAGAACCGCGTGACACTGTGGACCTACAACGGGACGAACCAGAAGGCGAGCGAGACGGTGGGGCTGCAGGGCACGAGCTGCACCACCTGCGTTGGCAACCCGGGCAGTTGTACGACGCCCGAGACCCGCACCACCACCTACCAGTACCTGTCGCCAACGCTGGACGTGCCGACGGTGATCGACTCCCCGAGCGTGGCGCCGGGCCAAGTGAAGCGCCTGACCCTGACCTACACCGACCCCCGCTTCCCGACCCTACCCACCTCGATGGTGCAGTCCGGCTACGCCCCGTCCGGGACCGCGGTGTCGCGGTCGGTGGGGGTGGGCTACAACAGTCTCGGCCAAGTGGCCACCCTCGACGGCCCCCGGAGTGATGTCACCGACGTCACGACCCTGGACTACTACGCCTGTGCTACCGGCGGCGCCTGCGGGCAATTGAAGACCGTCACCAACGCCCTGGGCCAAGTGACGACCTACGACCAGTACGACCCCGCCGGCCGGCCGACCCGGATCACCGACCCCAACGGGCTACAGACCCTGTTCGCCTACGACGCCCGCGGCCGGGTGTGGTACCAGGTGGCGCGTCATGCCCCGACCCAGACGAGCCGCGGGGTGGTGTACACCTATACCCCGGCCGGCCAGGTCAAGACGGCGAGCTTCTTCCCG
>DASWHF010000114.1:0-2947 GCA_036393295.1 Acidiferrobacterales bacterium | reverse complement strand
CGGAAGATCTGGTAGGGCGCATGGTCGTCGTACGTCCACGGCGGCATGCCGATGATCTGGTGCAGCGCGCTGCAGCTCACGTAGAGCCAGCCGTCGGGACCGAAGGAAAAGCCGTCGGGCCAGCGCAGCAGGTCGTCCTTGATCAGCGTCTCCAGGGTCTGGTCCTGGCGCAGCAGCACGAGGGCCGAGTGCTCGGGATCGGTCAGGTACAGGTTGCCGGCCGTGTCCATGGTGATGCCGTCCGACATCGTCTTCTCGGCCCAGGTCTCGACGCGGCCGGCCAGCTCGGCCGGCGCGAGCTTTTCGTTGCGCAGGTCGGCGGTGCGGACGCGGTACATGTGGAGGTTCGTGACCGGCGCGAAATACAGCCATTCGCCGGCATGATCCAGCGCGATCGAGTCGACGCCCGGCCGGATGCTGACCAGGCCGAACGCGACCATGCGCCGGCCCTGGACCACGGGCGTGAAGTACTGCGCCGTCACCGAGGGATGGCCCTGCAGCAGGCGCCGGGCGGTCTGCCGGTCCACGTCGTAGACGACCAGCGCCGGGGTCTTGGCGAAGAAGCTGGCCTCGGCGATGTAGATGAACTTGCCATCGGCCGAGACCTGGAAGTCGTTCAGGTGCGAGCCCAGGCCCGCGATGGCGCGCGGGAACTGGTATTCGTGCACGACTTCGCGGGATTTCAGGTCGAACGCCAGCAAGCGGCCCGGCGCGATGCCGTGCTCGCCATTGTCGAGCGTCCACAGGCGGTTGTGGCGGTCGATGCGCAGCGAGATCACGTTGCGGAACCAGCGGGGCTCGCCCTGGCCGGTCTGGAACGCGTCGGACGGGAACGGCTGCATCGCGCCGCTGACGATCTCGGCGATCTTGACCTTGGGGCGGGCCTCGGGGTGCAGGCTGGCGAACACGCGGCCGTCCGCGGCGACCGCGACGTTGCCCGGCGGCGTCGGCAGGTTGGCCACGACCTCGAGCGCCTGGATGCGCAGGCGCGGTGTGCCGGTGCGGTCCGGAAAATCCCCGCCGCCGCCGTAGCGCACGCGCAGCGTGACCAGCAGCACCACGACCAGCAGGCCGACCACGCCCAGCAGGCGCCCGAGCCAGCGCCGCATCATGGCTGCTCCACCGGCGGCGCCGCTTCCAGTGCCTCCGCCACCGGCTCGACCGCGGGCAGCGCCGCGGCGAAGGCCTCGTAGACCGGGCGCAGCCGGTTGACCAGCAGGCAGAACAGGTCGGCGGTGCGCTCGGCGTCGTAGATCGCCGAGTGGGCCTCGCCGCTGTCGTAGCCCAGGCCGGCGACGTCGAGCGCGCGCTTCAGCACGGTCTGGCCCAGCACGGCGCCGCCGAGCGTGGCCGTGTCGAGCACCGAGAACGGATGGAACGGGTTGCGCTTGTAGTTGGTGCGCGCGCAGGCCGCGTTGACGAACGACAGGTCGAAATGCGCGTTGTGGCCGACCAGCAGCGCGCGCGTGCAGCCGCGCTCCGAGACGGCCTGGCGCACCGGCTTCAGCACCTTCTCCAGCGCCTCGCGCTCGGGCAGGGCCAGCCGCAGCGGGTGGTCGACGATGATGCCGTTGACCTCGAGCGCGGCCTTCTCGATGTTGGCCCCGGGGAACGGCTGGACGTGGGCGGCGTGCGTCGCACCGCGGACCAGCCGGCCGGTGTCGTCCATCTCGATCAGCACCAGCGCGATCTCGAGCAGCGCGTCCGTCGTGGGGTTGAAGCCGCCGCATTCGACGTCCACCACCACCGGCAGGAAGCCGCGGAAGCGGCGGGCGATGGAAAAGGGGGCGGTGCTCATGGGGACCGCGACTATACCGCTATAATTCGCGCCCTTTCAGGCCCGCAGTCGCTGGAACACAAGACGATGAAAACTGTTGCAAAGCAGGGGGTTCGCAAGGTTGCGCTCGCCTACTCGGGCGGCCTCGACACCTCCGTGATCCTGAAGTGGCTGCAGGACACCTACGGCTGCGAGATCGTCACGTTCACGGCCGACATCGGCCAGGACGAGGACCTGTCGTTCGTGCGCAAGAAGGCGCGCATGCTGGGCGTGAAGGAAATCTTCGTCGACGACCTGCGCGAGGAATTCGCGCGCGACTTCGTCTTCCCGATGTTCCGCGCCAACGCCATCTACGAGGGTGAGTACCTGCTCGGCACCTCGATCGCGCGGCCGCTGATCGCCAAGCGCCAGGTGGAGATCGCGGTCCAGACCGGCTGCGACGCGATTGCGCACGGCGCCACCGGCAAGGGCAACGACCAGGTCCGCTTCGAGCTCGGCGCCTACGCACTGAAGCCCGACATCAAGATCATCGCGCCGTGGCGCGAGTGGGATTTCACCTCGCGCGAGCAGATGCTGAAGTTCGCGGCCGAGCACGGCATCCCGGTCGAGAAGAAGAAGGGCGGCGGCTCGCCGTACTCGATGGACGCCAACGCGTTGCACATCTCGTACGAAGGCGGTGGCCTGGAAGACCCGAACTGGGAGCCGGAAGAGGCGCTCTGGCGCTGGACGACCGCGCCGGAAAAGGCCCCGGCCAGGCCAGAGTACGTCGACATCGCCTATCGCAAGGGCGACCCGGTCGCGATCAACGGCAAAAAGCTCACGCCTTACGGCGTGCTGGCCCGGCTCAACGCGCTGGGCGCGAAGCACGGCATCGGCCGGCTCGACCTCGTGGAGAACCGCTACGTCGGCATCAAGTCGCGCGGCTGCTACGAGACGCCGGGCGGCACCATCATGCTGAAGGCGCACCGCGCCATCGAGTCGCTGACGCTCGACCGCGAGGTCGCGCACCTCAAGGACGAGCTGATGCCGCGCTACGCCAAGCTGGTCTACACCGGCTACTGGTGGAGCCCGGAGCGCGCGCTGCTGCAGCAGATGATCGACGCCTCGCAGCACTTCGTGAACGGCGCCGTGCGCGTGAAGCTCTACAAGGGCAACGTCACCGTGGTCGGC
>DASWHF010000113.1:0-4238 GCA_036393295.1 Acidiferrobacterales bacterium | reverse complement strand
GGTCGACGTCACCGACGAGGAGCCGCCGACGCGGACCGTGATGCCGCCGGCGAGGGCGTTGTGCACGAGCCGCGTGCCGGTGGAGGTGGTGAAGCGCAGCGTGCCGTCGTCGTCGATGGTGTTCTTCTCGAAGGTGTTGGCGTCGCCGTCGGTCATCTTGATCGGGTCGCTCGACGAGCCGTGGAGGGTGTTGCGCCGGAACAGGTTGTTCTTCGGCCGGCCGTCGTCGCCGGGCTCCGGCGTGTCGCTGCCACGATAAAAATAGAGCCCGTACTTGCCGGAGTGGCCGATCTCGTTGTCCTCGACCACGCTGTCGGCCTGGCCCATCGACAGCCGAACGCCGGCGTTGCCGTTGTCGAGCAGCGTGTTGTTGCGCACGGTCGCGCGCTTGCTCGCGAACAGCGCCACGCCGCTGTCGCTGTTCAGGTAGCTCTCGTTGCCCTCGACGATCGCATCGTCGGACGAGCGGTGGATCATGATGCCGTTGCCGGTGTTGGCGTAACTGCGGTTGTTGCGGACCACGACGTTGTTGCAGCGCTTGCTGGCGATGATGCCGTGGTTGCCGTTGTCGTGGACGTCGTTGTCCTCGATCAGCAGGTGGTCGGAATCGTCGTGCGGATCGAAGCCGTACTGGACGTTGTGATCGACCTCGTTGCCCACCCATTGACCGCCGTGGTGGCCGAAGGTGTACATGCCGAAATAGTTGTGGTGCAGGCGCGAACCGAAGATGTCGCCGTAAACGTTGACCTTGTCGTACAGCGAAAAGCCGGGTCCCGGGTTGCCGATGACCTTCCACACCAGGCCGTAGGCCTCGGCCGCCTTGTAACCGAGGTAGGACAGCTCGCTGTTGACGAGGTCCATGCGCGACTCGCGCGCCGTGACGCCGTCGCCGTCGAGGAACGATCGCACGCGGATGTAGGCGCGGCCATCCGAATAATCGGTGTCGACGGTGCCGGCCGAGGCATTCCAGGAGTGGATCCGGGTCGCCTCGATGTCGAGCGTGCCGTACTCGGCCGAGACGTAGATGAAGCCGCCGCTGTCGCTTTTCAGGCGCAGCTCGTCGACGTCGCCGCCGACCGCGCTGCCGTGCAGGACGAGGACCGAGCCGTCCTTGACGTACAGGTGCGCCGTCAGCAGCCAGGCGTTGCCGCTGCGCTGCAAGGCGCCGGCCGGCAGGCTCGGCGTGCTGGCCCGGATCGACGTCAGCGTCGCGGTGCCACCGTTCTCGACGTAGATGCGGTTGCTGGAGCTCGCATAGCGGTAGCTGACCGCGAGGGCGTCGGTCGACAGCAGCAGGAGCAGCGTGGCAGCCTGGATGCGCATCGGGACTCCTTGGCGGTCGCCGGTGCCGGAAGTGCACGGTTGACTGCGGGGCCGCGTGCCGAGTTCCGGCGCGTCGGGATTTGGCGACAGGGCCTACTTCACGTACGGGTTCTCCCAGCCCTGGATCGCCTGGATCCTGCACGCGCGCCGGCGCTCGCGGTCGTCGACCGGGTCGGCCTCGCTCCATTTCTCGTACAGCTGGCGCTGCTCGCGCGTCAGCTTGATCTTCCAGTCGCGGCCCTTGCCGTACCGGCCCGCCATGTAGAGGTAGACGCGGGCGAGGTCGCCGAGCACCTCGGGCGGCGGCTCGATCCGCTCGGTCTTGCCCATCACGCTCTGGGTCTCGAAATCGCAACTGCCGAAGTCGCGCGGCTCCCCTTGGACCCGCGCGAACGGATGGTCGCCCCGACGCTCGGACAGCGCGGCGAGGACCGGGTGGTAGTTGTAGAGGTCCGCTTCCATGGCGCGGAACTCCTCGTCGACCTCGGCGCATTTGCGGCGCGCGATGGCGTCGACGCCATCGCCCACGCTCCATCGCTGCCAGCAGCGGCGATAGACGCCGAAGCGCGACGGCGGGACGACCGGTTCCCAGCGGATCACAGGTGGCGCGGCGTCGTCGCCGGCATAGCCGCAGTCCGGGCCGACCGACTGGTCGGCGCCGAACCGGCAGCCGCAATAGTTCTCGACCGGGTCGTCGCGCCACACCCAGGTCAACGCCTGCGCCACGCTGCGTTCGTCATGGGTCTCGGGCCGCGGCGGTGCGCCTCCGGCCCCGCACGGGGAGCCCGGTGCCGGCGCAGCGTCGCTGGCCGCCAGCGGGCGCGCCTCGAAGCTGGCCAGTGGGGCCGGCCCCGGGTCGGGGCCCGCGCAAGCACCCGCGAGGCATGCGGCGAAGGCGGCGACTGCTCGGGTGCGGGCATGGACCATGGTCTTATTCAGAAGCGCCCGGCGCGCCGACGTTCCCGGGCGTCACCAGATGGCGACAGGGCCGGGACCGCCGGCGCCTGGCCTGGCCCGGCAGCGCCGGGCTCAAGGCGCCGGCGAGAGCGGCTTCAGCGCCGCCGCGGTGTCCTTGATCGTCGCGGACGCCGGCATCGGGGCCGGAACCGGGGCGGTCACGACGTTGCCGACCCAGGAATTGAGCGCCGGGTCACCGGCGCGCAGGTTCTGGGCGCCGGAATCGTAGATGCGGTTGCCGGCGATCTGGTTGCGCCGCGGCTTGCCGTCGCTGCCGACGGGCGGCCGGCCGCGGCCCTTGCCGACGAACAATCCGTAGAAGCCGTTGCCGCGGACCTCGTTGTCCTCGACGCGGTTGTCGGTGGCGCCCATGGCGATCTGGACGCCGATGTGCGCGTTGTCGCGCACGGTGTTGGCGCGCACCGTGACCCCGGCACTGCCATAGACCGTGATGCCGGCGTCGCCGTTGCGGAAGACCCGGTTGTTCGCGACCAGGCCGCCGTTGGAGCCGCTGTGCAGGGTGATGCCGGTTTCGCGGTTGGCCCAGACCCGGTTGTTGCGGATCACCACGCGCGCGCAGCGCTGGCGCACGGTGATGCCGTGGTGGCCGTTGTCGTGCACGTCGTTGTCCTCGATGAGCAGGTCGTCCGAGCGCGTGTGCGGAGCGAGGCCGTACGAGACGTTGTGGTGGACGTGGTTGCTGCGCCACTCGCTGGCGCGCGCGCCCGCGGCGTAGAGACCGAAATAGTTGTGGTGGATGTTGGAGCGCGTGACGTTGCCGTGCACGCGCACGTAGTCGAACACCACCGGGTCCGGCGCCACGACTTTCCAGACCAGCCCGTACGACTCGTTGGCGTGGTAGCCGAGGTACGCGATCTCGCTGTCGACCACGTCCATGCGCGATTGCAGCGGGATCAGCAGCATGGAGCGCATGCGCGAGCGCGCGCGGATGAAGGCGCGGCCGTAGGTCTCGTACTCGGTGTCGGGGCCGTTCGCGGCCGTGTCCCACGAGGTGATGCGGGTGGCGCGGATGTCGAAGGCGCCGTGGTCGGCGGTCAGCGACACGACGCTGCCGGGCTTCCGCGAGTTGTCGCTCCGCAACCGCAGCTCGTCGACGTCGCCGCCGGCCTTGCGCCCATGCAGCCGCAGCGTGCTGCCGTTGGTCAGCAGCACGCTTGCGGACAGCAGCCAGACGCGGCGCTCGCGGTCGACCAGCTGCAGCGGCGCCTGCGGCAGCGCCGCCTTCAGCGTGCTCAGCGTGATGCCGTCGCCCTGCTCGATCGTGATCAGGTTCAGGTCGCGCGCATAGCGCAACGAGGCCGCTTCGGCGACGGTCGCCGGCAGCAGGCCGAGCAACAGCAGGAAGGCCCAGGTGAGCTTCACTTCAGCCCCGGCAGCGAGGGGTTTGCTTGGTGACCGGCGCGCCGGGAACAAGTTCCTGAGCGCTGCGTCACATCGCCGCGCGGCGTTCCGGAACTCCGTGGCGCGCGGCCGGTCTGTCGCTGCGAAGAGAGCTGGCGGTCAATGTTCCCAGCCATCTTCGCCTCCGGTTCTCGGGGGGGGCTGGCAGGCGACGACGGACGCGGGCATGGCGGCTCTCAGAGTGAAGCTGCATCAGGCACCCAGGAGAGCAAGCCATGCATCACCCGCTCCGGATATCCGACCGTTCCATCCCCTCCGTTCCGGCCCGGCGGCTGCCCCGCCCCGATGGACCGCCCGCGCGCCGTTCGCGCGTGAAACCGGTCGCGATCCTCGCGGCGGCCCTGCTGATGGCGCTGGCGGCGCCCGCCGCGACCGCCGCACTGTCGCGCTGGAGCGCCAGCAACAACCGGATCTACGTCTATGGCGGCGGCAGCATGACGCTGACCGACATCCGCGCCACCACCCCGAGCCTGCCCGACGCCGCGCTGCAGCGGGTCGATCCCGCGGCCAATATCTGGCTGCTGACCGCGAACATC
>DASWHF010000112.1:0-8574 GCA_036393295.1 Acidiferrobacterales bacterium | reverse complement strand
GGCTGGTGGGGCAGGGCCCCACCCTACGGCTGTTAATACCCAACGCACAGACGCAAAGGCGCAGAGACAAGAAGATTCTGAATCTGATTGAGTCGAAATTATTATTCCTTTTCTCGGCGTTTCTGCGTTGGGTTTTTTGAGGGCCATATTTATGGACATGCCATCCGCCATCCGCGCCGTGACCGAGCGGCGCGATCTCACCGCCGCCGAGATGGAGGCGGTGATGCGCACGATGATGACCGGTGCCGCGACGCCCGCGCAGATCGGCGGTTTCCTGATCGGCCTGCGCATGAAGGGCGAGAGCGTCGACGAGATCGCGGCCGCCGCCCGGGTCATGCGCGAGCTGGCGACGCCGGTGGCGGTGACGCGCCGCGAGCACCTGGTCGACACCTGTGGCACCGGCGGCGACGCCTCGCACACCTTTAATATATCCACCGCCGCCGCCTTCGTGGTGGCGGCCGCCGGCGGGCGCGTGGCCAAGCACGGCAACCGCTCAGTATCGAGCAAGTGCGGCAGCGCCGACCTGCTGGAGGCGGCCGGCGTCAGCCTGGAGCTCACCCCGGAGCAGGTCGGCCGCTGCATCGACGAGATCGGCGTCGGCTTCATGTTCGCGCCCAAGCACCATGGCGCCATGAAGCACGCCATCGGCCCGCGCCGCGAGATGGGGGTGCGCACGATCTTCAACATCCTCGGTCCCCTGACCAACCCGGCCGGCGCGCCCAACCAGGTGCTGGGCGTGTACGCGCGCGACTGGCTGGAGCCGCTCGCCCGGGTGCTGCTCAAGCTCGGCAGCCGCCACGTGCTGGTGGCGCACGCCGAGGATGGGCTGGACGAGATCAGCATCGGCGCGGTCACCCATGTCGCGGAGCTCAAGGACGGCACGGTGCGCCCCTACAGCATCTGGCCCGAACAGTTCGGCCTCAAGCGCGGCGACGTCAAGGCCCTGGCCGTCGCGAGCGCCGCCGACAGCCTGACGATGGTGATGAGCGCGCTCGACAACGTCGCCGGGCCGGCGCGCGACATCGTCGCGCTCAACGCCGGTGCCGCGCTCTACGTCGCCGGCGTGCAGCCCAGCCTGGAGGCCGGCGTCCAGGCGGCGCTGGCGGCCCTCGCCAGCGGCACGGCGCGCGCCAAGCTCGATGCCCTGGTGGCGTTTTCGCGACATGTCTAGGCCGGCACGGAAGCGTGCCGGTGCAGGGGCGCGAAGAAGAATATTCACAATGGCTGTAGGCGGGGCTTCCAGCCCCGCCGGGTTCGGCACCGACGCAATGCGCCGCGATCGGTGTATCCGGCGCCAACCGGCGGGGCTGGAAGCCCCGCCTACAAGAACGAACGGTTCTCCTTGCGCCATCGCGCCTGTGTTTTGAGCGTCAATTTTCATGAACCAAACCGAGAACATTCTCACGCGCATCCTTCGCCGCAAGGCCGAAGAGGTTGCCGCGCGCCGCGCGCGGCTGCCGCTGATGGAGGTCAGCCGGCGCGCCGCGGCGGCGGACGCTCCGCGCGGCTTCGTTGCGGCCCTGCGCGAGCGCATCCGCGCCGGGCGGCCGGCGGTGATCGCGGAGATCAAGAAGGCCAGCCCGAGCAAGGGCCTGCTGCGCCCGGATTTCCGGCCGGCCGAGATCGCGCAATCCTACGAACGGGGCGGCGCCGCCTGCCTGTCGGTGCTGACCGACGTCGATTTTTTCCAGGGTGCCGACGAGCACCTGCAGGCGGCGCGCGCCGCCTGCACGCTGCCCGTGCTGCGCAAGGATTTCACCGTCGACAGCTACCAGGTCTACGAGGCGCGCGCGCTCGGCGCCGACTGCATCCTGCTGATCGTCGCGGCGCTCGATGACGCGCAGCTGCGTGGGCTCGCCGACCTCGCCGGACATCTCGACATGGACGTGCTGGTCGAGGTCCACGACGGCGAGGAGCTGGAACGGGCGCTGATGCTCGATACGCCCTTGATCGGCATCAACAATCGCGACCTGCGCAGCTTCGAGACGCGGCTTACGGTCACGCTCGACCTGCTGGCGCACGTTCCGGCGGGACGGCTGGTCGTCACTGAAAGCGGCATCCACACGCCGGACGACGTGCGGCGCCTGCGCGCCGCGGGCGTCAACGCCTTCCTGGTCGGCGAGGCCTTCATGAAGGCCGCCGATCCGGGCGCCCGATTGAACGAATTGTTCGGCGCGGCCGGGTCCGGTTGACTATATTTGGATCGAGGGTTGGATCATGAAGGCGACCATCAAATGGGCCGGCGAGGCGAGCTTCACCGGCGAATCCGAGACCGGCCACACCATCACCATGGACGGCCCGCCGGACCACGGCGGGCATAACCGCGGCCCGCGGCCGATGGAGACGGTGCTGATCGGCATGGGCGGGTGCACGGCGTTCGACGTCGTGCATATTCTCAAACGCTCGCGCCAGGACATCCGCGGCTGCGAGGCCAGGATCGATGCCGAACGGGCCAAGGAGGATCCGAAGGTGTTCACCCGCATCCACGTGCATTTCATTGTCGCCGGGCGCGGCCTCAAGCCGGAACAGGTCGAGCGCGCCGTCACGCTGTCGGCCGAGAAGTACTGCTCGGCCTCGATCATGCTCGGCAAGACCGCGAACATCACCCACGATTTCGAAATCGTCGAGGTCGCGTGAACGACAATCCCAACGCCCGGCGGCCGGGTTTTGCCCGGCTGGTCGACGATTACTACCGCGCCTGGTTCCGCTACCACCCGGAGGAGGCGGTCGACGCCGGCGTGCCCGGTTATGCCGACCGCCTCACGCCCTATACCCCGGACGAGCTCGGCGCCCTGGTCTGTCTCAACGACGAGCTGATGGTGGCGCTCGACGAGATCGATCCCGCGACGCTCGACAACGATCAGCGCATCGATCGTGAGCTCCTGTACAACGCCGCGCGCCTCGAGAACGAGCGCTTGCTGGACATCGAACCACAGCGCCCCGACCCCGGCCGTTACCTGCCGGTCGAGGCGATCTACCAGCTGCTGATCCGGCCGGTCGAGGATTTCGGCGCGAGCCTGACGGCGCGGCTCGCCGCGGTCCCCGGTCATTTGCACGGTGCCCGCGAGCTGCTCGCCGCGCAGCCCCACGCCATCCCGCCGCTGTGGTTGTCGACCACGGTGACCGCCGCGCGCGCCGGCGCCGATTTCCTGCGCGGCTTGAAGGCCGAGCCGCGGGTCGCGGCCCTGGCGCGGCCGGAGCAGGTCGCGGCCGGGCTCGACGCCGCGTGCACCGCCTTGCTCGATTACGCGCGCTTCCTGGAGCAGGACATCGGTCCCGCCGCCCAGGGCGAGGTCGCCTGCGGCCGGGTCTATTTCGATCATCTGCTCGCGCGCCGGCACTTCCTCGACATCGACGCCGCAGGGCTGCGCGACTTCGGCGCCGAGCTGTTCGAGCGCACGCTCGCCGAGCTCAAGGCCTGCGCGCGGCGCCTGAGCGGCAGCGACGACGTCGGCGCGCTCACCCGGCGCATCCAGGCCGACCATCCGTCGCCGCCGGAGCTGCTGCCGCTGTATCGCCGGCAGATGGAGGCGGCGCGCGACTTCGTCGCCCGCCACGATCTGGTGACCTTGCCGCAGGACGCCGAGCTGGCGGTCGTCGAGACGCCCGGATTCCTGCGCCATCAGATCCCGTTCGCCGCCTACAGCGTGCCGACGCCGCGCGACCCGCGCCAGCCGGGACTCTATTACGTCACGCCGCCGGCTGCGCCCGAGCATCTCGGCGAGCACAACTACGTCGGCGTCATGCACACCTGTGTGCACGAGGCCTGGCCCGGCCACCATCTCCAGTTCGTGACCGCCAACCGCTCGCCGCGCGGGAGCAGTCTGCCGCGCTTTCTCAACGCCTCCGCGACGCTGTACGAGGGCTGGGCGCTGTACTGCGAACAGATGATGCAGGAGGAGGGCTTCCTCGACCGCCCCGAGCAGCGCTTCCTGCTGCTCAAGGACCGGCTGTGGCGGGCGCTGCGCGTGCTGATCGACGTCGACCTGCACACCGCCGGCGAGAGCGTCGAGGCGGCGGTCGATCGCATGGTGCGCTATCTCGATTTTCCGCGCGCCATGGCGCTGGCCGACGTCACCTGGTACAGCCGCGCCCCGACCGTGCCCATGGGCTATGCTTGCGGTTGGGCGCTGATCGACGCGGCGCGGACGCGCTTGCGCCGGGACGCCGGGCCCTTTACCCTTAAATCATTTCACGACCGGCTGCTGTCCCAGGGATCCATCGCGTTGCCGCTGGTGTTGCGGCGGGAGTTTGGCGACGGGCTGTGGTCGCAGCTGCGGTCCGAGGTCTTCAAGGTGCGCGGTGAGTCCTGAACGAGCAGGGGCAGGGGTGTCGATGCGGCGGTCCGGCGGCGGTGCGCCGCGCCCGTGGGTCGTGGCGGAGGTCGCGCCATGATGCCGCACCGTCAGGCGGGTCATGCGTCCGACGCGCACGCCGGTCAGCCGCTGGCGCTGCATTACTGCCGGCCCGACGAGGCCCGGCGCCTGGTCGCCGGCGACGGTGCGCACGTGCTCGGCGAGATCCACTTCGGCGGCTGGCTGCGCGACCTCGAGGGCGCGCGCCATCCCCATGCCCGCGTCGGCATGACGCAGCTCGATGCGCCGCCGCGCATAGAACTGTGGACCAGCCCCGCGCCGGTCGCCTATGACCGCGTCGGCGACATCGCCGTCGCCGAGAGCGCCGAGCTCCTGTTCGGCAGCGTCAGCGTCGATCCGCTCCGCGAGCCGGCCTTCGAGGGCGCCGTCGAGCGGCACTATACCGCGATCCTGGCGCTGATCGAGGCGCGCGGCTATCCGCACCTGCTGCGCATGTGGAATTACTTTCCCGGGATCGCCAAGGTCAGCGCCAGCCTCGACCGTTACCAGCACTTCTGCCGCGGCCGCTACCAGGCGCTGGCCGACCATTTCGGCGATTTCGACGGCAAGCTGCCGTCGGCCAGCGCGGTCGGCAGCAGCGACGGGCCGCTGACGATCTATTTCATCGCGGCGCGCGCGCCCGGCGTGCATCGCGAGAACCCGCGGCAGATGAGCGCCTACCGTTATCCGCCGCAGTACGGGCCGCGCAGCCCGTCGTTCGCGCGCGCCACGCTCAAGCGCTTCCCGCAGGGCGCCTGCCTGTTCGTCTCCGGCACCGCGAGCATCGTCGGCCACGAATCGCGCCATCCGGGCGATCCGGCGGCCCAGCTCGCGGAGACCCTGCGCAACCTGCGCGCGCTCATCGAGGACACGGCGCGCGACACCGGCGCGCGCTTCGACGGGCTGGCCGGCGTCAGCCACCTCAAGGTCTATCTCCGCGACCCGGCCTTTCTGCCGTTGGTGCATGCCGGCCTCGACGCCGTCATCGCCCCCGGCGTCCCGCGCCTGATCCTGCGCGCCGACATCTGCCGCACCGACCTGCTGCTGGAGATCGAAGCCCTGGTCGCCGAGGCGCCTTAGGCCCCGCTCTTCCAGACGAAATCCAGCTTGCTGCGCCAGGCGCGCCGGCGCTGGCGGTAGGAGGCGAGGCTCTCGCGCCAGTTGATGATCGATGCGGCGTAATAGATGAGCTTGAACATGGCGAGCGGGAAGCGGATCGGCGTGCCGCGGAAGACGTCGGCCGACAGCAGCGACAGCACTGCCTCTTCCATCCGGAACAGGTTGCGCGGCGACATGAACATCTTGCGCAGCGCCGGCGTGGTGATGCGGTAGATGAACCAGGAGAAGGTCTTGAGGCCCCGGCGGATCTGCTTCTCGTACCGGCCGAGGCTGGCGGCCGACAGGTCGCCGCTGCGCAGTCCGGCGTCGATCGCCTTGGCGCCGAGCTCGGCGCTGTTCATCGCCAGGAACACCCCGCTCGAGAACACCGGGTCGATGAAGGCGTAGGCGTCTCCGACGATCAGCCAGCCGTCGCCGGCCATGCGCCCGGCCTGGTAGGAGAAGTTTCCGGTGGCCAGGGCCGGCGCCATGAGCCGCGCGTTCTTGAGCCGCTCCATGACCATCGGGTTCATCGCCAGGGTGTCCATGAAGAATTCGTCGACGCTCTTCCTGCGGCTCATCAGGTAATAGGGCCAGCATACCGCGCCGACGCTCATCGCGCCGTCGCGCAGCGGAATCATCCAGTACCAGCCGTGCTCGAACCAGTAGACGCTGATGTTGCCCGCGTCGCGGCCGGGGCGGCGCACCGCGCCCTCGAAGTGGCCGAAGATCGCCGAGCTGTTGTGCGCCGGGTTGCGCTGCTTCATCTTCTGGCGGTTGGCGAAGAAGGTGTCGCGGCCGCTGGCGTCGACCACCACCCTGGCCTCCCAGCGGCTGCTCGCGCCGGCCTCGTCGACCGCGCTCACGATCGAGGTTCGGCCCGGACGCAGCTCGACGCCGGTGACCTTGACGCCCTCCAGCACGCGCGTGCCTTTGCGCTGGCTGTTGCGCAGCAGCAGGTTGTCGAACTCCGAGCGCCGCACCTCGTAGGCCGAGGGGAAGGACTTGTCCATGGCCCGGCCGAAGTAATACGTCACCGGCTCGTAGCCTTCGCAGTTGAACTCGGCGGCCAGCTTCTCGAGGCCGATCCGGTCGACCTCCTCGCGCACCCCGAGCCGCTCGAGCAGCGGCATGTTGAGCGGCAGCAGTGACTCGCCGATGTGGAAGCGCGGATGGTGGTCCTTCTCCAGCAGCACCACGTTCCAGCCCTGCTCGACCAGGAAGGCCGAGATTGTCGAGCCGCCCGGGCCGCCGCCGATGACCAGCACGTCGCAGCGGTTTTCGGGGGCGATGCCGTTGGTGGCGGCGCTGTGGGCGGCGGCGGTGCTCATTGCGTGCGGGTCTCCGGGTAGCGGTCTTAACGGTGTCTGGCTGTGGTTCGCGCGGGGCTGCCTAAGGCGTTCCGGGGAAAAGTCGGGCGTCGCGGTCAAGGGCCTATAGGAACCGGCGGCCGGATTATCGTAAAATCGGCCGTCCGGGGCAATCGTCCCGGCGCGCGGCCGGCGGTGGTGCATTGAGCCGCGCGGCCGCTTGGGCTATACATTGGACACAGCACGGACACCCGACCATAGATCGCTACTCCTCCGCGCCGGGCCTTTCTTCCGGCAATTGGCAAGATCGGTGAGAATCCATCCATAATGCCATGGCAGGGGAGCGGACGGCATGCCCGGCATCGGCCGGGTTGGCGAACATTAGTGAGAGACATCAACGGGTAATGCACGCATGGCTGAAATGACGAATCTTGAGAAGGAAGTGGCGGCACTGATCGTGGAATCGCTGAACCTCGAGGACGTGGACCCCGCCGGGATCGACCCCGAGGCGCCGCTGTTCCGCGAGGGCCTGGGCCTGGATTCGATCGACGCCCTGGAGCTGGCGCTGGCGATCTCGAAGAAATACGGCTTCAAGCTGCAGTCCGACGACAAGAAGAACGCCGATATCTTCTTCTCGCTGCGGACCCTGTCCCGGCACGTCGAACAGAACCGCGTGAGCTGACCGGTCCGACCGCCCATGCGCGCCTTTCTGGTCATCGCCGGCCTGCTGCTCTACCCGCTCGCGGTGCATGCCCTGGTCATGCTCGACACCGAGTGGCTGGCGGTGGCCGGGCTGGCCGTCACCAGCCTGGTGTACCT
This sequence comes from Acidiferrobacterales bacterium, assembly GCA_036393295.1. GTDB lineage: Bacteria > Pseudomonadota > Gammaproteobacteria > Acidiferrobacterales > UBA6901 > DASWHF01. The sequence goes on along the minus strand of DASWHF010000112.1, from coordinate 992 downwards.
GATCCTGCTCGGCGGCCGGCGCGCCGGGCGTCCGGCGCCCGTCGGTTACCTGGTCTACGGCCTGCTGTTCGCCACCGGGCTCGCCAGCCTCATGACCGGCTCGGTGTACGCCTTGTTCCTGCCGCCGGTGCTGATCAACCTCGGCCTGCTGATGTTCTTCGCCGTGACCCTGCGCCGCGGCTCCATCCCGTTGGTCGAGCGGTTGATCCGCCTCGCCCAGATCCGTTACCACGAGGCGCTGCCGACGGAGGTCATGCGCATCGCGCGCAACATGACCCGGGGTTGGGTGGCATTCTTCGCGCTCATGGCGCTGGTTTCGCTTACGCTCGCGTTCAGCGCGCCGCTCGAGGTCTGGTCGCTGTTCTCCAACGTGATCTACTACGGCCTGATCGCGGCCATGATCGTCATTCAGCACGCCTACCGCGTGCTGCGCATGCGCGGCAGCGACCCGGGTGCGGTGCAGAACATCGTGCGCAACCTCATGCGGCTGGGACGCGAGGACCCACTCCATCCCATGCACCGTGCGGCCGACGCGCCGGCGCGCACCGGGGCGGCGGCCAAATGACGCAGCTCGCGCTGATGCCGGCGGGACCGGCCGACCAGGTCGTCGCCTGGCGCGGCGGCCGGCCGATCCATCGCGGCCAATTGCTGGCCGACGCGGCGCGGCTCGCCGAGCTCCTGCCCGACGGCCGCTATCTGCTCAATCACTGCGACGACCGCTACCGCTTCCTGGTCGGGCTCACCGCCGCGCTGCTGCGCGGCCAGGCCAGCCTGTTCCCGTCCAGCCGCGCCCCGCAGGCACTCGCGGCGCTGCGCGCCGATTATCCCAGCCTGTACTGCCTGAGCGACCAGCCCGACGAGGCCGCGCCCATGCCGGTCCTGGCGTTTCCCGCGGCGGCCGACGCCGGCGCTGCCGAGGCCGGGCTCGCGGTGCCGGCGTTTCCCGCCGACCGGCTGGCGGCGATCGCCTTTACCTCGGGCAGCACCGGCAG
>DASWHF010000111.1:0-5093 GCA_036393295.1 Acidiferrobacterales bacterium | reverse complement strand
CCCGGCGACCGTGACTGGATAGAGCAATTGCAACGCGTCAGAGTGAAGAAGTTCGGAACCATGATCCCCAAGGAGTATGCCGAGCGCGCCCGCCAGGCGCGATTCCTCCAGCAGCGCGGCTTTCCCGCCGAGCAGATCCGTCGCGTGCTGAATGCCGACGACCTCGATTGATCGATTGACCTTCCCATGAAGAGCGCCGAAATCCGCGACCGGTTCCTGAAATTCTTCGAGCGCCACGGCCATACCGTGGTGCCGTCCAGCTCCCTGGTGCCGGCCAACGACCCGACGCTGCTGTTCACCAACGCCGGCATGGTGCAGTTCAAAGAGGTCTTCCTGGGCCAGGAGAAACGCCCCTATGTGCGCGCCGCCTCCAGCCAGCGCTGCGTGCGCGCCGGCGGCAAGCACAACGACCTCGAGAACGTCGGTTACACCGCGCGCCACCATACCTTCTTCGAGATGCTCGGCAACTTCAGCTTCGGCGATTACTTCAAGCGCGAGGCCATCCGCTACGCCTGGGACTTTCTGACCCAGGACATGGGCATCCCGCCGGAGCGCCTGTGGGTGACGGTCTATAAGGACGACGACGAGGCCGCCGACATCTGGCTCAAGGAAATCAAGGTCGACCCGCAGCACTTCGGCCGGCTCGGCGAGTCGTCCAACTTCTGGCAGATGGGCGACACCGGCCCCTGCGGGCCGTGCTCGGAGATCTTCTATGACCACGGCCCCGGCATCCCGGGCGGCCCGCCGGGCTCGCCCGACGAGGACGGCGACCGCTATGTCGAGATCTGGAACCTGGTGTTCATGCAGTTCAATCGGGATGCCCAGGGCCGGCTTACGCCCCTGCCCCGACCCTCGGTCGACACCGGCATGGGCCTGGAGCGCATCAGCGCGGTCATGCAGGGCGTGCACAGCAACTACGAGATCGACCTGTTCCAGGGCCTGATCCAGGCGGCCGCCGGGTTGCTCGGCGTGAAGAATCTGAAGGACAAGTCGCTGAACGTCATCGCCGACCACATCCGCTCCTGCGCCTTCCTGGTGAGCGACGGCGTCATGCCCGCGAACGAGGGCCGCGGCTACGTGCTGCGCCGCATCATCCGCCGCGCCGTGCGCCACGGCCACAAGCTCGGCGCGAGCGAGCCGTTCTTCCATCGCCTGGTCGGCCCGCTCGGCGAGCAGATGGGCGAGGCCTATCCGGAGCTCAAGGACAAGCGCGAGCAGCTCGAGCGCGTGCTGCGCCAGGAGGAGGAGCGCTTCGCCGAGACGCTCACCCAGGGCATGAAGATCCTCGAGGACGACATCGCGCGGCTCAAGGGCAAGACCATACCGGGCGCCACGATCTTCAAGCTCTATGACACCTACGGCTTTCCGGTCGATCTCACCAACGACATCGCGCGCGAACGCGGCCTCACGCTCGACATGGCCGGTTTCGAGCGCGAGATGGACGCGCAGCGCGCGCGCGCGCGTGAGGCCTCCGGCTTCAAGAGCGCGGCGGTCGTGAGCCTCGACGAGCTGCGCATCAAGCCGGCAGACTTCACCGGCTATGAAACCACCCGGGATCAGGCCGTGATCCAGGCGATCCGCCGCGGCGACGCCGAGGTCAAGGAACTCAAGGCCGGCGAGGAGGGCATGGTGTTCCTCGATCGCACGCCGTTCTACGCAGAGTCCGGCGGCCAGGTCGGCGACCAGGGCTGGCTCAAGACCGCAACGGCGAGCTTCCATGTCGTGGATACCCAGAAGGGCCCCGCGCATATCGGTAAATTGACACAGGGCACGCTCAAGGTCGGCGAGCGCGTGAGCTGCGAGGTCGACCAGGCCAAGCGCCAGGCGACCGCCTACAACCACTCGGCGACGCATCTGATGCACGCCGCGCTCAAGACGGTGCTCGGCGCGCATGTCGCGCAGAAGGGCTCGCTGGTGGCGCCCGACCGGCTGCGCTTCGACTTCACCCACTTCGAGCCGATCAGCCGCACAGAGCTCGACGAGATCGAGCGTCGGGTGAACGACGAGATCCGCGCCAACGATCCGGTCGACACGCGCGTCATGCCCATCGACCAGGCCATGGCCTCGGGCGCGGTCGCGCTGTTCGGCGAGAAGTACGGCGACCAGGTGCGGGTGGTCGGCATGGGCGATTTCTCCACCGAGCTGTGCGGCGGCACGCATGTGCGCCGTACCGGCGACATCGGCCTGTTCAAGATCGTCGGCGAGTCCGGCGTCGCCGCCGGCGTGCGCCGCATCGAGGCCGTCACCGGGCCCGGCGCGCTCGACTACGTCCGCGACACCGAGGCGCGCCTCATGCGCGTCGCCGAGCTGTTGCGCGGCAGCCGCGAGGACGTCGAGCGCAAGGCCGAGCAGCTCAACGCGCGCATCCGGCAGCTGGAAAAGGAGCTGGATCAGCTGCGCGGCAAGCTCGCGACCGGCGGCTCGACCGACCTGGCCGCCGAGGCCAAAGAGGTCAAGGGCGTCAAGGTGCTGGCCGCGCGCCTCGACGGCGCCGACGTCAAGGCGTTGCGCGAGGCCCTGGACCGTCTCAAGGACAAGCTCGGCCGCGCCGCGATCGTGCTGGCGGCGGTGCAGGGCGACAAGGTGAGTCTCGTCTCCGGCGTCACCAAGGACCTCACGGGCAAGCTGCATGCCGGCGAGCTGGTCAACCATGTCGCGGCCCAGGTCGGCGGCAAGGGCGGCGGGCGGCCGGACATGGCCCAGGCCGGCGGCACCGACCCGAGCGGCCTGGAGCGCGCCCTGAACGGTGTGGCCGACTGGGTGGCGCAGCGCCTGTAAAACCCCCGCGGGCGCTGTTTACTCCGTCCCCGAAAGCCTGTTTAATGCTCGCCTTTTGGTGCATGCACCCTGACGGCACATGACCCTGATCGTCCAAAAGTACGGCGGCACCTCGGTGGGAACCCCCGAGCGCATCCTGGCCGTCGCCCAGAAGGTGGCCAGGGCGCGCGAGCAGGGCGACGACATGGTGGTCGTGGTCTCGGCCATGAGCGGCGAGACCGACCGCCTCATCAAGCTCGGCCGGAGCGTCAACCCGGACGCCCCGGCGCGCGAGCAGGACGTGCTGATCGCCACCGGCGAGCAGGTCACGATCGCGCTGCTGAGCATGGCGCTGGAAAGCATCGGCTGCCCGGCCCGCTCTTACACCGGCCATCAGGTGCATATCCGCACCGACAACGCGCACGGCAAGGCGCGCATCCTCGGCATCGACGAGGGCCGGGTGCTTGGCGATCTCAAGAAGGGCCGGGTGGTGGTGGTTGCCGGTTTTCAGGGCGTGGACGAGGAGGGCAATATCACCACGCTCGGGCGCGGCGGCTCCGACACCACGGCCGTGGCCATGGCGGCCGCGCTCAAGGCCGACGAATGCCAGATTTACACTGACGTCGACGGCGTCTATACGACCGACCCGCGCATCGTACCCTCGGCGCGACGCCTGGACCGCATCACCGCCGAGGAGATGCTGGAGATGGCGAGTCTCGGCGCCAAGGTGCTGCAGATCCGTTCGGTCGAGTTCGCCGGCAAGTACAAGGTCCCGCTGCGGGTGCTGTCGTCCTTTGAAGAAGGCCCCGGGACCCTGATAGCCTACGAGGAAGGCGGTATGGAACAACCACTGATTTCGGGCATCGCGTTCAACCGCGACGAGGCCAAACTGACCATCCGCGGCGTCCCGGACCAGCCGGGCGTGGCCTACCGGATCTTGGGTGAAATAGCCAAGAAAAACATCAATGTAGACATGATTATTCAGAACATAGGTGCGGATGGGACGACCGATTTCACCTTCACCGTCCACCGTGCCGACTACCCCGAGGCGCTCAAGGCCCTGAAGGCCGTGTCCGGACAATTATCGGCACGTGAGGTGACGGGGGACGACAAAATTGTCAAAATCTCAGTCGTGGGGGTGGGCATGCGCTCCCACGCCGGAATCGCCAGCACCATGTTCAAGACGCTGGCCGACGAGGGCATCAACATACAAATGATCTCGACGTCGGAGATCAAGATTTCTGTGGTCGTGGACGAAAAATATCTGGAATTGGGGGTGCGGGCGCTGCACAGCGCTTTCGGCCTGGATCAGGAGCCCCCCAAAAACCGTTGATCGCCGACGGTTGGCATGGAAGCTGCATAATTTGTCCATCGAGCAAAGACGTGGCCGGCAGGTGGTATTGGACGCCAAGCGACGTTTTTGATCCGGGGCGGGACGGCTGGTTTTAGAGCCGTTCCAGCGTCCGCGGTGAGGCGGTAGAGCTCGCCCGGCGCTTTCCAATGGAAGGAAACCAGCGCCCCGGGTTAGTCGAAAAATAACAACAGGGAAAGTGCGGTACAGGTCAACCAGGACGGTCGGCCACGGATTTTTTTGCGGGTAGTGGGTTATGGATCGCTATGAAGTTCTGAATGGAGTACAGCGCCATGCTGATTTTGACCAGAAGGATAGGCGAAACGCTGAATATCGGCGACGAGGTTCAGGTGACGGTGTTGGGTATCAAGGGCAACCAGGTACGCCTGGGCGTCAACGCGCCCAAGGAAATCCCTGTTCATCGTGAAGAGATATACGAGCGTATCAAGAAAGAAAAAGAGGCCGGGATCGCCAGCAACGGCGAGAAGCAGAACGCCGGTTGATCGGGTGCACTGATCCTTTTTCCGGGTAGTCGACAGACGCGCGCCGGCGGTGTGCGTCCCAGTCGCCCCGCGTGGGCGCGGCCGGGACAGCCGGCGCATAACAAGCACGACGGTGGCCGCTCCCGCGACGACGGGGCCGGTCCGTCGGGCGTGCCGCTGTTTGTCCGGTAATCCGCCGACTTTCCTTTACGACGCCGGCCGCTGCGGGTATCCTATCGCGCGCATCTCCGGAGAGATGGCCGAGTTGGTCGAAGGCGCTCCCCTGCTAAGGGAGTATGGGGTCAAAAGCTCCATCGAGGGTTCGAATCCCTCAGTCTCCGCCAGTTTTTCGAAGCCGCCTTCGAGCGGCTTCATTTTTTCAGCGACGCGGCTTCGCCAGATATTTTCAGGTTCTTGGCGGAAGGAATTGACGAGTCGCTTGCCAATCAGCATAATTCTCCGACTGCGCGCCCGTAGCTCAGCTGGATAGAGCACCAGGCTAC
>DASWHF010000110.1:0-23563 GCA_036393295.1 Acidiferrobacterales bacterium | reverse complement strand
GGGGCCCTGCCCCACCAGCCGTCCGCACGGTGGGGCAGGGCCCCACCCTACGCAGAGAGGATGCGCGGTGCTAGACACTATAGTGGCCTCCCCACGTCTTGGCATCTTGGCGTCAGTCCTTGGTCATCTTCAGAAAATTCGCCAGCAGCGCATGGCCGTGCTCGGTCAGGATCGACTCCGGATGGAACTGCACCCCCTCCACCGCCAGCTCCCGGTGGCGCACGCCCATGATCTCGTTGTCGTCCTCGGTCCAGGCAGTGATCTCCAGGCAGTCCGGCAGCGATTCGCGCTCGATCACCAGCGAATGGTAACGGGTCGCCTCGAACGGGCTCGGCAGACCCCGGAAGACGCCGGCGCCGCGATGATGGATCATCGAGGTCTTGCCGTGCATCAGCGTCCTGGCGCGCACGATGCGGCCGCCGTAGGCCTGACCGATGCTCTGGTGGCCGAGACAGACGCCGAGGATCGGAATCTTCCCGGCCAAACCCAGGATCGCGTCGACCGACACGCCCGCCTCGTTCGGCGTGCACGGCCCGGGCGAGATCACGATGCGCGCTGGATCGAGCGCGGCAATGCCCTCGACCGTGATCTCGTCGTTGCGGAACACCCGCACGTCCTCGCCCAGCTCGCCCAGGTATTGAACGAGGTTGTAAGTGAAGGAATCGTAGTTGTCTATCATCAGCAGCATAGAATGATCCCGGCGGCGCGGCGCTTCAGCGCTCGCCCTGATGGTCCAGGCCCGATGCGGCCAGGCTCGCGGCGCGGAAGATCGCCCGCGCCTTGTTCATGGTCTCCTTCCACTCCAGCCGCGGCACCGAATCGGCGACGATGCCGGCGCCGGCCTGGATGTAGAGCTTGTCGTGGGCCAGCACCGCGGTGCGGATGGCGATCGCGGTGTCCATGTTGCCCGACCACGACAGGTAGCCGACCGCGCCGGAATACACACCGCGCTTGACCGGCTCGAGCTCGTCGATGATCTCCATGGCGCGCACCTTGGGCGCGCCGCTCACGGTGCCGGCCGGGAAGGTCGCGCGCAGCACGTCGATCGCGTCCAGGCCGTCCTGGAGCTCGCCGGTGACATTCGACACGATGTGCATGACGTGCGAATAGCGCTCGACCGCCATGCGCTCGGTCAGCTTGACGCTGCCGATGCGCGCCACGCGGCCGACGTCGTTGCGCCCCAGGTCGATCAGCATCAGGTGCTCGGCCAGCTCCTTGGGGTCGGACAGCAGCTCGCGCTCCAGGCGCAGATCGTCGGCCTCGTCGTGGCCGCGCCGCCGGGTGCCGGCGATCGGCCGCACGGTCACCACGCCGTCCTCGAGACGCACCAGGATCTCCGGCGAGGAGCCGACGACGTGCAGCTCGCCGAGATCCATGAAGTACATGTAGGGCGAGGGATTGAGCGTGCGCAGCGCCCGGTACAGGTCGAGCGGCGGGAACTCGAAGGGCGTGGACAGGCGCTGCGACAGCACCACCTGCATGATGTCGCCGGCGCGGATGTACTCCTGGGAGCGCTCGACCGCGGCCTCGAAGCCCTCCTGGGTGAAACCCGAGACGAAGTCGTCCTCGTCGAGATCGGTCGGCACGACGCGCGCCGGCGGCAGCGGCAGGCCCTCGCGCAGCCGCGCCACCAGCTCGTCGAGCCGGCGCAGGCCCTTCTCGTAGGCGTTGCCGGTCTCCGGGTTGACGTGGATCACGACGTAGAGCTTGCCGGCGAGATTGTCGAACACGACGACTTCGTCGGAGACCATGAGCAGGATGTCGGGACCGCCGATCTCGTCCGGCTTGTCGCAGTCGCCCAGCACCGGCTCGATGAGCCGCACCGTGTCGTAGCCGAAATAGCCGACCAGCCCGCCGGTGAAGCGCGGCAGGCCGTCGATCTCGGCGAGCTCGTAGCGGGCCCGGAAGCCGCGGATGAAATCGAGCGGATCGTCGACCCGGTGGCGCTCGACGATCTCGCCGTCGCGCTCGACGCTCACCTGGCGTCCGAAGACGCGCAGCACGGTGCGGCACGGCAGGCCGATGATGGAGTAGCGCCCCCACTTCTCGCCGCCCTGCACCGACTCGAACAGATAGGAATAACGCCCGTGGGCGAGCTTGAGATAGGTGCTCAAGGGCGTGTCGAGGTCCGCCAGGACCTCGCGCATCAGCGGGATGCGGTTGGCGCCTTCCGCGGCGTAGGCTTCAAATTCGGATTTTGTCAGCAGCATGAATCACCACCAGTTCATGCGCGCGGGGTTGCGAGGCCGGCGCGCGACAACACGAGCCCGGTAAAACGACAGCCGGTTGTCCCGACCATCGCTCCGCGGCCAGCGGCGTCCAGGGGTGGCTGTTGCGCGCCATGCTTGAATCCGGTGGTGTCAGTTTCGGTACGGCGTCAGATACCGCGGCAGCTCCTCGAGCGATTCGATGACGGCGTCCGGGTGGCTGTCGCGTATGTCGTGGCCGTGATTATACCCGTACGGCACGCAAATGACAGGCATGCCGGCGTCGCGCGCGGCCTGCACGTCGTTCGACGAGTCGCCGACCAGCACGCCGTGGTCCGGGGTGATGCCGAAGTGCCGGCAGGCATGCCACAGCGGCAGCGGGTCCGGCTTCTGCCGGGGCAGGCTGTCGCCGCTCAGGACCAGCTGGAAATACTTGCGCAGACCCAGGGCGTCGAGCAGCGGCAAGGTGAAGGCCTCGGCCTTGTTGGTGATGCAGGCGAGCGCGAAGCCGGCGGCGTTCAGCGCCTCGAGGCCGGCCGCCACGCCCGGGAACGGCCGGCTCAGGTCGGCGACATGGGCGCGGTAGTGCTTCTGGAAGATCGCATGGGCGCGCTCGAACAGCGCGGCTTCCGGCTCGGCCGTCATCTCGCCGGTCAGCGCGCGCTTCACCAGCCGCGGCACGCCGTTGCCGATCCAGGTGGCGACCTTCGCGGGATCGTGCTCCGGCATGCCCAGATCGGCCAGCATGCGGTTCGCGCAGGCCGCCAGGTCCGGCGCGGTGTCGATCAGCGTGCCGTCGAGGTCGATCATGACCATCTTCACGGCCAGCGGAAACTTCACGGCTCGATCGGGCGCCGATTCAGACATGACGGACTACGGTCACTTGGCCTTCGCCAGCTCGGCGCGCATCGCCTTGACGACCGTGTCGTAGCGGTTCGGGTCGGAGTCCTTGCCGGCGCCGAAGATCGCCGAGCCCGCGACGAAGGTGTCGGCGCCGGCCTCGGCGATCTCGCGGATGTTGTCGACCTTCACGCCGCCGTCGATCTCCAGGCGGATCGGCCGGCCGCTCTCGTCGATCATGCGCCGCGCCTCCTTGAGCTTGGCCAGGCTCGAGCGGATGAAGCTCTGGCCGCCGAAGCCGGGGTTGACCGACATCAGCAGGATCATGTCGACCTTGTCCATGACGTATTTCAGATGATCGAGCGGCGTGGCGGGGTTGAACACCAGGCCGGACTTGCAGCCCGACTCGCGCACCAGCGACAGGGAACGGTCGATATGCTCGCTCGCCTCGGGATGGAAGGTGATATAGGTCGCGCCGGCCTTGGCGAAATCCGGGATGATCCGGTCGACCGGCCGCACCATGAGATGCACGTCGATATCGGCGGTGACGCCGTGCTTGCGCAGCGCCTCGCAGACCAGCGGGCCGATGGTGAGATTCGGGACATAGTGATTGTCCATGACGTCGAAGTGCACGATGTCGGCGCCGGACTTGATGACCTGGTCGACCTCCGCCCCAAGCTTGGCGAAGTTCGCCGACAGGATGGACGGGGCAATCTTGAAATCTCGCATGTTCGTATCCTTAAAAAGAGTCGGGTGAATCGACGGCGGCGCGCCAAAGACGCGGACTTTACCGGATCGGGATGAAGTTTTCAGCCCTGGGCGAAGCTGTCCCGCGGCGGCGGCGCGCCGACACGAAACACCGGAAATACGGCGCCCCCGATCCCTGCACAGGATCATCCGGCGGTGCGATCCACTGCCAGCTTGAGTATATTTATCAATATTTACATATGGTTATATAAACTTTGCGGGTAGTGGTGGCGGTTTCCCGTAGCCCCGATATGGGCATGTATCTTGCTTCTATTCCGGCAGAGCCTGTCACCTTGAGACCGAACCGTCCCTAACTATGACTGAGCGCAGTTTCCGTATCTTACTCGGCGGCTTGCTGCTGGCCGGCCTGTTTTTCGATCTGGCCGCCGTGGTCTGGGCCGTCATCGGCCTACTGCTGTTCCAGGGGGTCACCAACTGGCGCATTCCGCGAGTGGTTTCGCGGCTGCGCTACGGCTCCTCGGTGGTCCTGCCGCGCTGCTGCGGCCACGCGCCGACGGCGCCGGCAGGCCGGATCAACTTCGAGTCGGAGCGCGCGCTGTGCCTGATCGTCGGCGCCTTCCTGGTCGTGACCTACGGCCTGTTCAACGCCGAGCTCTGGTTCCTGACCTGGCTCATAGGCTTCGCGTTGTTCGCCGCAGGCTTGAGCGGCGTGTGCCCGATGGTACTGGGGCTCAGGTACCTCGGATTCCGATGAATACCGACCGCATCATCCCCGACGTCAGCGAGGACCACCCCGCCACGCTGCCCGTCAAGATCACCGTCATCGTGTTCTGGGGCATGGTGGGCGTCGGCCTGCTGGCCTCGTTCTTCCTGCTGCGCGACGTCGAGAAAAGCATCCTGGCCGTCTACCGGGCCGACGCCGATCATGTCGCCTACGAGCTCGATGAGCTCCTGGAGAAACATCCGGACATCGGCGAGCCCGCGTTGATCGACGCATTGACGAGCGAGATGCGCGGGATGGCGGCGAACGGCATGCGCATCGCCATCGGCGGCCGTATCACGACCATCGGCCGAACCGAAGCGGATCTCAGCGTCCTGGACCGCGAGGTGCGCTACAAGATGCCCGGTCCGAACCAGTACCAGACCGCCGCGAAACTCAGCGTCTACCACCCGAAGGTCGAGGCGACCGTCGACGCGCGCCGCAAGGAGATCCTGTTCACCATGGGCGGGATCCTGCTGGTTTTCGGCATGACCCTGCGGTGGGTGTTGACGAAGGTGCTGACCGAACCCTTCGAGCGCATGATGCGCACCGCCGAGGCGATCACCGGCGGCCATCCCGCGCAGCGCTTCAACGAGGGCCGCAAGGACGAGTTCGGCTTCCTCGCGCGCTTCATCAACCGCGCGCTCGACTATGTCACGCTGCAGAAAGAGCAGCTGCAGCACGCCTTGACCCGCGCCCGCCATTCCGAGGCCGCGCTCGCCACCGAGAAGGAACGCGCCGAGGTCACGCTGCATTCGATCGGTGACGCGGTGATCACCACCGACGATACTGGCAACGTCGACTACATGAATCCGGCCGCCGCAACCCTCACCGGCCACGAGCCTGAAACGGTGCGCGGCCAGCCGCTCACCGAGGTGCTGAAACTGCTCGACGAACAGACGCGCGAACCGATGGAGAACCCGGCATCCTTGTGCCTGCGCCGCCGCGGTATCGTCGGCCCGCGCGATCACGTCGTGCTGGCGCGCGCCGACGGCAAGGAGATCGACATCACCAGCTCGGCGGCGCCCATCCACGACGCCGGCGGGCGCATGATCGGTGCGGTCATGGTACTGCACGACATCAGCCAGTCGCGCGCCATGGCGCGTCAGCTGTCCTATCAGGCCAGCCACGACGCGCTCACCGGGCTACCCAATCGACGCGAGTTCGAGCGCCAATTGCAGGCCGCGGTCGAAAGCGCGCACGACGATCCGCGCGGCCACAGCATGCTCTATCTCGACATGGACCAGTTCAAGGTCGTGAACGATACCTGCGGCCATCGTGCCGGCGACGAGCTGCTGCGCGAATTCGCTGAATTGCTGCACGGCCTGGTACGCGATACCGACCTGGTAGCGCGCCTCGGGGGCGACGAATTCGGCCTCCTGCTCAAGCACTGCGACCTGGCGCAGGCCCGCCAGGTCGCCGAATCCGTGCTCAAGAAGATCCGTGCCTACCGTTTCATCTGGGGCGGCCGGCCGCTCGACGTCGGCGCCAGCATCGGGCTGGTGGCCATCGACGGGCGGAGCCAGGACGTTTCCGAAGTCCTCGCCGCCGCCGACGTCGCCTGTTACGCCGCCAAGGACGCCGGACGCAATCGTCTGCACGTCTACCTGCATGACGACAGCGCGCTGCGCCAACGCCACGGCGAGATGCAGTGGGTGGCACGGCTGGGGCAGGCGCTCGCCGAGAACCGCTTCCGCCTGCACTCCCAGCCGATCGTGAGCGTGCAAACGGGCGCCGTGCATCATCACGAGATCCTGATTCGCCTGCTCGACGAGCAGGGCCGGATCGTGCCGCCGAACGAATTCATCCCGGCCGCCGAGCGCTACAACCTGATGCCGCAAATCGATCGCTGGGTGCTGGAACACACGCTGGCGGCGCTAAAGGCCCGGGGCAGCCGCGACGCCGTGGTGGCCATCGCCATCAATCTGTCAGGCCAGTCACTGGGCGACACCGAGTTTCTCAATACCGTGATCGACATCCTGGACGCCAGTGGCGTGTCTCCCGAGCGCATGTGCTTCGAAATCACCGAAACGGCGGCCATCGCCAATCTCCAGCGCGCCGCGCGGTTCATCTCGATTCTTTCCGGCATGGGCTGCAGCTTCGCCCTCGACGACTTCGGCAGCGGGCTGAGCTCCTTCGCCTACCTCAAGAATCTGAAAGTCGATTACCTGAAGATCGACGGCAGCTTCGTCAAGGACATCGTGACCGACGCCGTCGACCGCGCCATGGTCGAGTCCATCCATCACATCGGCCGCGCCCTGGACATCGAGACCATCGCCGAGTTCGTCGAGAACCCGAATGTCCTCAATGCACTGCGGGACATCGGCGTGCACTACGCCCAGGGCTACGGCATCGCGCGGCCGCAGCCGTTCGACGCGCTGTTCACTGAACCGGCGCGTCGTGCCACAGACGCTTGAGCAAGGCGCCGCCGGCCGCGGTTCAAACCCTCCCGGCACCGAATACCGCGCCCACCCGCTCCCCAATCGCCTCGAGCGGCTCATTTGGCGGACCGACGATCGCGACGCTCCCCGCACCGACCGGCAGAATCACGCCACGCCAGGGCCCGCGGCTGACCGAGCGCGACGACCCCGCCGCCTCCTCGGGCATCACCAGCAGCGTCACCGGCCCGTGATCACCGGCCAGCACCAGATGCGCACCCAAGCCGCGGCGCATCTTGCAAAGACCCGCATAATGAACCTCGCCCAAATCGCCGCGCAGCGTGACGCCGATAGTCTGCATGATTTCCCGGAGTTCGGCGACCGGCACGTCGAGTCGCTTGACGAGATGGTAGGGCTCGTTCTCGACGTGCTCGATCGCCACCAGATCGAGCGGGCGCGGCCAGAGCACACCGAGCGCCAGCGCGCCGCCGAGCGCCAGCACGGCCAACGACGCGGCGATCGCGTAGCGCCGCCGGCGCCAGGCGCGTCGCAGGCTGTGGTCGAGTCCGAGCCGCTCGGCGAGCCCGTCGGGCACGGGCAATCGCAGGGCGCGACCGAGCCGCTTTTCCAGTGCGGCGATCTCGCCTGCAAACGCCGCGCAGCGGGCGCATTCGCGCTTGTGCGACAAGGCGTCTGCGTCCGGGGCGGTCGGGTCGTCGCGAAGCCGGCGGCGGAACTCTAGACAATCCATGTCATTCACCCCGCGTGACGCGCCGTGGCGCCTCGAGCAATTTGCGCAGCTTCTGGCGCGCCCGCGACAGGCGCGTCATGACCGCGCCGGTGGATATGCCGAGCTGCACGCCGATTTCCGCGCAGTCTTCACCCATCAGAACTTGCATCAGCAAGGGCTCCAGGTAATCCCGCGGCAGCATCGCCAGCGCCCGACGCAAGGCCAGGATCTCGGCCGGGTCCAAGCCGCCCTCGGCCATCAAGTCGTCCACATCGACGTCCGCCCGGTCCGGCGGACGCCGCTCGAACTGCCGCAGATACTCGCGCCGTAGAATGCTGATGAACCAGCTCTTGGCCGCCTTGATCTCACGCAGGCTCGACCACGCGCGCAGCGCGCGGGCGAACGTCTCCTGGAGAAGCTCCTCCGCCATGCGCCGGTCGCGGCACAGCCACAGTGCGTAGCGATACAGGTCGGCGTGCAGGGCACGCACCAGCGAGTCGAATTCCTGCGCGGTCGGTCGCATGAGCAGTTAGACCGCCGCGCGGATCATTCCTGACGGCGGGACGTCCTGATCGGCGCGCACGCATTCCATGTCTGGAGGGACGCGTTGCCCGTTTGGCGGCTCAGAGCCGAACGCGGCCAGAAGCGACGCATGCGGGCGCCGGTGCCCATGAGGCAACGAGGTGCCACTCACTTCGACGCCTTACGGAGTATTGCGCGAATGTCCTGCTCCAGGTGGTCCTTCGTAATTCTGTCGATCGTCCGACCGGTCGCCCGGTCGACAAGCGCGAGGTAGCCGGTCTTTCCGGAATTCCGTTCATACAGCTCACCCACCCCCAGCGCCCGGGCCAGCAAACCGGCCTGGTGCGCGGTACGCTCGTTGGTGAGATCGAACCGGACGAACAAGATGTCGCTCTGACCGAACTCCGGCTGCACCGCCGTGAGCCTGGGGTCGAGCACCTTGCAGCTACCGCACCCGTCGGCGTACATCAGCACGCCCAGCACCTTCGGACCCGAGGGATCTGCGGCGTGGATCGTGGCGCTCAACATCAGGCCAATGACTGCCGCCGTGAATGTCCCTACCCTCCTTGCCCAGCGCGCGGAGTTGTTCATATTCCGACCTCCAGATGGCAGGCTGGATATCGAGATACAGCCCTGTGGTCGACGATCCAGCGGTTTTGTTGGCAAAACCGGCAACGCACCCGACCGTGCCGGATGCCTGAGTAGACCTGCTGCTCGGCAAAACCTTACAGGCTTCCGCCTGAACGGCTATACGGGCATTCAGGCGCTACGGCATCATGACTCTATGAAACGACCTGGTAATACAGATTCTGCGGATGATTCGCCTGCGCGAAGAAGAACCAGCGCTCGGCCATCAGCCCGAGGTACTGGACGGCGAACGCGACCAGAACGATCAGGGCCGAACCCTGGGCGATGCCGGCCCACAGCAGGATCATCGGCACCGGGAACACCAGCACCAGGAACACCCACTTGATGGCGCGGAACACGACCACCGGCGCGCCGTGGAAGAACTCGCGGGTATTGAACGAACCGCCCATGAAGCCCTGCGAGCGCTGGGTGACGCGCGCGTGGCGCACGCCGATGGCGGTCTGGAGGCTGGACTTGTGCTTGATGCGGGCATTGCGGATCAGCGACGCGGCGCGCGTCACGAGCGCCGCGGTGGTGAAGAGGATGGTCCAGATGCCGAAGAAGTTGACCAGCCCAGGCGAGCGGTAGGCGGCGAAGGCGGTCGCGAACAGGAAGCCCGAGGCCAGGCCGAACAGCGTGTAATTCACCACAGTGAGCCAGCTCGCCCACTCCTGCAGGAACTTGATGCAGGCGTAGATCATGCCGGTGCACAGAAACAGGCCGAAGGCGAACAGCACGCCGAAGGCGCCGATGCCGAGCGACAGGTCGCCGGGCAGCGGCGTGTCGATGCCGATGATCTTGAGGTCCCATCCCAGCCACTGCACCAGTGCATAGGCCAGGACCGCGCTAATCAGGGCCGGCAGCACGATCACCTCGCGCGACAGCCACGAGGTGCGCCACATCGCCGCCGATCGCCAGGCGCGCTCCGGATGGCCGAGATGGAAGAACGACGCCAGCAGGCCACCGATCAGGAACAGCGCCGCGAGCGCCGAACCCTCGGCATAGAACGCGCCGCTCTGCGCCGGCAACAGATCGAGCGCGGCGTACACCTGGACGGTGTACAGCGCCAGGAACAGGCCCTGGCCGACGCCTATTAGCGTCGTCAGGAATATTACTGATAATGCTGGATGCATATTTACCCCAGATACAAGAGGAAAGAGAAAAGAGAAAAGTAAAAGGCGCGGTCTGCTCTTGAACTTTTCTCTTTCTTCTTTTCTCTTTCCTCTGTAATTACCAACTCGTGACATCGTCCAACGACGGTTCGCTGATCGAAGGTTTAGGCAACTTGCGCTCCTTCTTGAGCGGATTGTCGGCGCGCACCAGCTCGTCCTCGTGGATCTTCATGCGGGTCTTGCGGCGCGGCAGGTAGTGATTCGCCGGCCTGGTGCCCCACTCCGGCATGAGCGCGTAGCCGCTCGCCTCGCGGATCGCCACCGACACCTGCGAGTCCGGGTCGTGCACGTCGCCGAACAGCCGCGCGTTGGTCGGGCAGGCCATGACGCAGGCCGGCTTGCGCTCGGCCTCGGGCAGCGCCTGGTCGTAGATGCGGTCGACGCACAGCGTGCACTTCTTCATGACCTTCTGGTGCTCGTCGATCTCGCGCACGCCGTAGGGGCAGGCCCAGGAGCAGTACTTGCAGCCGATGCACTTGTCGTAGTCCACCAGCACGATGCCGTCCTCCGGGCGCTTGTAGCTGGCGCCGGTCGGGCACACCGGCACGCACGGCGGCTCCTCGCAGTGCAGGCAGGACTTGGGGAAGTGCACGGTCTCGGAGTTCGGGAATTCGCCGACCTCATAGGTCTGCACGCGATTGAAGAAGTTTCCGGTCGGGTTTTCGCCGTACGGCCGGTCGTCGGACATGGTGCCGGCGATGCCGGAGGTGTTCCACTCCTTGCAGCTCGTCACGCAGGCGTGGCAGCCGACGCAGACGTTGAGATCGATCACTAATGCGAGCTGTGTCATGTCAAGGGCCTTAAGATCCTTGCCACGGGGGTCACGGGGGACACGGGGAG
Source organism: Acidiferrobacterales bacterium (assembly GCA_036393295.1). Taxonomy (GTDB): domain Bacteria; phylum Pseudomonadota; class Gammaproteobacteria; order Acidiferrobacterales; family UBA6901; genus DASWHF01. The sequence goes on along the minus strand of DASWHF010000110.1, from coordinate 12,779 downwards.
AACAACAATTGAATTCCCCGTGTCCCCCGTGATCCCCGTGGCTAACTCATTTCTTTCCGGCAAAATACGCCAGCCACGATTTGCGTTTACCTGTTCCGGGCGCCGGCGGCAGCGGATCGAACTGCGGGCTGCTGACCCCGGCCTCGGCGTCGGCGCCTTCCGCCTTGTAGACGCGCACGCGCACGTCGTACCAGCCGGCCTGGCCGGTCACCGGATCGGAGTTGGACAGATGCTCGCCCTCCGGCGTCGGCGGCAACTCCTCGGAGATCACGTGGTTCAGCAGGAAGCCCTGGCGCGCCTCGTTCGCGGTCGGCTCCAGGTTCCAGGCGCCGGCCTGTTTGCCGATCGCGTTCCAGGTCCACACTGTGCCCGGCTCGACCGCCTCGCTGAACCGGCACAGGCAGCGCACCCGGCCCCATTGCGATTCCACCCACACCCAGTCGCCGTCGGCGAAGCCGCCCTGGGCGCCGAGCCTCGGGCTCATGTACAGATAGTTATAGGTATGGATCTGGCGCAGCCAGGCGTTCTGCGAGTCCCAGGAGTGGTACATCGCCATGGGCCGCTGCGTGACGGCGTTCAGCGGATACTTGTGGGTATCGGTGAGCTGCGCCTCGAGCGGTTCGTAGTAGAACGGCAGCGGATCGAAATAGGTCTCGATGCGCTTGCGCAACCGGTCCGGCGGCTGCTTGCCGGCGGTCTTGCCCTGCGCCGCCAGGCGGAACTGCTGGAGGACCTCGGAATAGATATGGATCAGGATCGGCTCGGCGTAGCGCGTCAAACGATGACGCTGCGACCATTCCAGATAGCCCTGGTTCCAGTTGCGCATGTACTGGTAGGACTTCGGCAGCGGGTAGTGGTAGACGCAGTTGTTCTTTTGGTACATCTCCCACTGGCGCGGATTGGGCTCGCCCTTCATGAACTTCTCGCCGCCCTTGCCGCGCCAGCCGGCCAGGAAGCCGATGCCGGAGCCCGGCTCGGTCTGGTAGTTGATGATGAAATCCGGGTAGTCGCGGTACTTGCGCGAGCCGTCGCCGTTCAGGAACACCGGCAGCTTGAGCCGCGTGCCGAGCTCGATGAGCACTTCCTGGAACGGCTTGCACTGCCCGGTCGGCGGCAGCACCGGGATGCGCACCGAGTCGGCCGGGCCATCGTACTCCGAGATCGGCCGGTCGAGCATGCTCATCACGTCGTGGCGCTCCAGATAGGTCGTGTCCGGCAGCACCAGGTCGGCATAGCTCACCATCTCCGACTGGAAGGCGTCGCACACCACCAGGAACGGGATTTTGAACTCGCCGTTCTCGTCCTTGTCGTTGAGCATCTTGCGCACCTCGACCGTGTTCATGGTCGAGTTCCAGGCCATGTTCGCCATGAAGATCAGCAAGGTGTCGATCTTGTACGGGTCGCCGCGCCAGGCGTTGGTGATGACGTTGTGCATCAGGCCGTGCACCGACAGCGGATACTCCCAGGAGAATGCCTTGTCGATGCGCACCGGCCGGCCCTGGTCGTCGACGAACAGGTCGTCCGGGTCGGCCGGCCAGCCGAGCGCCATGCCGGCGAGCGGCGTGTCGGGCTGCACCGCCTCCGGTCCCTTGGGCGTCTTGGCGCAGGGCGGGATCGGGCGTGGGAACGGGGCTTTATGCCGAAAACCGCCGGGCCGGTCGATGGTGCCGAGGATGCTCATCAATATCGACAGCGCGCGGATGGTATGGAAACCGTTGGAGTGCGCCGCGAGCCCGCGCATGGCGTGGAAGGCCACCGGGTTGCCGGTGACGGTCTCGTGCTCCTTGCCCCAGGTGTCGGTCCAGGCGATCGGCAGCTCGATCTTGTGGTCGCGCGCCGTGACGCCCATCTCGTAGGCCAGGCGCTTGATGGTCTCGACCGGGATGCCAGTGATGCGGCTCGCCCATTCGGGCGTGTAATCCTTGACGCGCTCGACCAGCAGCTGGAAGGCCGGCTTCACGCGCGTGCCGTCGTCGAGCTCGAACTCGCCGAGCAGGAAGGGATCGGCGCCGGGCGTGTGCGTGACCACCGGCTTGTCGCTGTGGCGGTCCCACCAGAGCTTGTTCTGCGGATCGAAACAGCCCTCCTCCTCCGGCACCTCGGTGCGCACGAACATGCCGAACTCGCTGGACGTGTCATTCTCGTTCACCAGCTGCGCGGAGTTGGTGTACTGCACCAGGAAGTCGCGGTCGTACAGGCCCTGGTGGATGATCTCGTGGATCAGCGCCAGGAACAGCGCGCCGTCGGTGCCGGGCTTGATCGGCACCCATTCGTCGGCGATCGCGGAATAACCGGTGCGCACCGGATTGACGGAGATGAAGCGGCCGCCGCTGCGCTTGAACTTGGAGATCGCGACCTTCATCGGGTTGGAGTGGTGGTCCTCGGCGGTGCCGATCATCACGAACAGCTTGGCGCGGTCGAGGTCCGGCCCGCCGAACTCCCAGAACGAGCCGCCGATGGTGTAGATCATGCCGGCCGCCATGTTGACCGAGCAGAAGCCGCCGTGCGCGGCGTAGTTCGGCGTGCCGAACTGCTTGGCGAACAGGCCGGTCAGCGCCTGCATCTGGTCGCGGCCGGTGAACAGCGCGAATTTCTTGGGATCGGTGGCGCGGATCTTGCGCAGCCGCTCCTCCAGCATGGCGAAGGCCTCGTCCCAGGAGATCTCCTCGAACGCGTTGGCGCCGCGCTCGGCCCCGGCCTTGCGCCGCAAGGGCTTGGTCAGCCGCGCCGGCGAATACTGCTTCATGATGCCGGAGGCGCCCTTGGCGCACAGCACGCCCTGGTTGAGCGGATGGTCGGGGTTGCCCTCGATATAGCGCACCTGGCCGTCGCGCAGGTGCACGCGGATGCCGCAGCGGCAGGCGCACATGTAGCAGGTGGTCGTCTTGACCTCGCTACGACCCGGGGAACCGGTCTCGGACATCACAGTCGACATGGGGACTTCCCGAACACGAAGTGAGCCAGGACTATACCGGGGGACTTCCGCCCGCCGCCAATGAGAATTATTAACAGGTGTATAAGGAAATACTAATGAACATCAGGTCCGGCACGGGGCCGCCCCGGACCGGAAACTTCACCATAATCATGACTACACAAGCAAAAACCCAAAAACGCCACCCCGCCGCGGCGCGCGCGGCGGGGGCGTCATGCCATCCGGGCTTATGGTTATTTCTTCTTCAGGAAGAAAATGTACTCGCCGCTGGCCTCGCTGCTCTCCAAGAGCTCGTTGCCGGTCTGCTTGGCGAACGCCTGGAAGTCCTTCACCGCGCCGGGGTCGGTGGCCATGATCTTGAGCACCTTACCGGACGTCAGGTCGCCGAGCGCCTTCTTGGCGCGCAGGATCGGCAGCGGGCAGTTGAGGCCGCGGGCGTCGAGTTCCTGATCGTGGTTCATATTACGTCTCCTCTGTGTCGGTTGGTTGGAATATCAGTTGATACGCCGGCACTATAAAACGTCACCGTCCGCGCCGGCGAGAAAGCGGACGGCCATGCCCCTTTGGATTCGAAGCAACGACCGAATCGTTCGGGGGAATCCGGTGTCACTAAGTCGCGCGCCACGGCGCAGCGCCCGAATGGGCGGCGCCCGGAACCGCTGCGACGTCGGCGGGCGTCGATCATGCGGTGGCGACCTTCGACGATCCGGCGCGCCGCGCGTCGCCGTCCGTTTCCGCCACCCGCAGTCCCGCGACATAGTCGTGGAGCTGCTGCAGGCACGATTGGAAAACCGCGACCGACTGGGCGTTCTTGGCGACGCCGGTGCAGCCCTCCCAGGAAGACACGATGAACAGCGCCGCCGCCCGGCAATCGACGTCGGCACGCACCGTGCCGTCGCGCTGGCCGCGCGCCAGCGCCGCGGCGACCGTGTCCTGCCAGTCCCCGAGGATGCCCATCAGGCGCTGCTTGAAGGCGGCGTCGAGCGGGCTCATTTCCTGCATGAGATTGTTGAGCGGACAGCCGAGATTCACTTCCTCGGCACCGGTGCGCGCCGCGGTGTCGCGGATGAGTTTGAGCAGCGCCGCGACCGGGTCGGCGCTGAGCCGCAGCGGCCGCATCAGCTTTTCCTCGAGCCGGTCGCGGATGACCTCGTCGATCACCGCGAGGCCCATCTCCTGCTTGCCGGGGAAATGGTGGTAGAGCGCACCCTTGGTCATCTGGGTGACTGCCAGGATGTCGACGATGCTCGCCGCCTGGTAACCGTGCCGATGGATCTCGCAGAATGCCGCCTGCAGGATCAGCTCACGGGTGATATCGGGTTGTTTGGCCATGGGCAAAACCATACCAAACGGTATGTATCTGTCAAGTGAGGCTTGGGAAATCCATAAAAATCAAAGACAATGACTGTCCCGACCGGCAGGATCCAGCCATGACCATCGACCCGTCCTCCTCTTTTCGCGGTAGCGCGAGGCAGCGGGTGGTCGACGGTCTCGCGCGGCTAAAGGAGGCCTTCCCGCTCGAGGCACGGATCGCCGACGCGGCTGCGCCGGTGCGCGCGGCCTATGCCGAACTGCTGCGCCACTGGGCCGGCGGCCGCGCACCCGACCACGACATCGCCCCGGCCGACATGCTGACCGCGCTGGTGGACATGGATGCGGTGGCGCTGCACCCGGACGGGGTGAGCTGCCACCCGTTCAGCGCCCGACCTACCGGCATCCGGGTCGGGTTCGGCGGTCAGGCGGCGCATGCCCTATGCGCGCTGCACGCCCTGGCCATCCCCCGCCTGCTCGGCCGGACCGGCGACATCACCGCCGGCTGCGCCGGCTGCGGCGCCGCGCTCAGCTTGCGCGTCGACGACGGCGGCGGGCTCGATCACGACCAGATCGGGCGCGCGACGGTATGGTGGAAGCCGCTGCCGGCGGGCACCGGCCACGGTGCCGCGGGCCTGCACCGGAACAGCCGGTTTCTGTGTCCGGTCTGCTCGGCCCCGCCCGCCGAGCTGTACACGCTTCCGGAAGCCGCCGCGATCGGCAATGCGTTCTTCGGCTTTCAGCGTCGGCTGCTGGCGCCGGACGCGACATCGGCGTGACGCGGGTCGCGCGGCGGGTGGCTGCCGGTGGCCAGGCCGGCGAGGAACCGGTCGGTAAAGTCGGCCACCTGCTGCCAGTCGGTGTAGACGAAGTCACGCGTGGTGTCGGTGTCGCGGCCGCGCGCCTTCATGATCTGGCGCATCACCAGGCGCTTGAGAAAGCCGTAACGCGTGTACAACACCGCGCCCGCGAAGCTTGCGGTGTTTGCCGGCAACCAGCCGGTCCGCGCGACGAAGCGATCAATATAGGCCCGGGCGTGGGCACGGTCGCGCTCGCCGGTGCCGGCGGCGGTCATGCACACCGAGAAGAACGCACCGGGCAGGCGCGCCAGCTCGGCGGCCCGCTCGCGCACGAAGGCGATCATCCGCCGCTGGTGCTTTTCCATGTGTATGGACGCGCCGACGATCGCGGCGTCGAAATCCGCGAGCGTGAAACCGGCCGGCGGGTCCTGGACGTCGACCCGCGTCGGCGCATGCCCGGCCTGCGCGATCTGCTCGGCGATGCGCCGCGCGATCTCGCGGGTATGTCCGTCGGTCGTGCTGTACAGGATCAGGATCTTCGCCATCGCCGGACCTCCGTTCAATCCGATCGTCAGCACAGCTCCACCGCTCCGGGCAACCACGGGATGTCCGTGACCCCGGGATCGACGCCCAGTTGCTTGATCAGGGTCGTGATCTGCCCGCGGTGGTGCGTCTGGTGATTGAACATCTGCGCCACGAACACCCAGTTCGGCCCGCGCCGCGTCTTGCCGTCGATCATGCTCTTGAACTCCAATGTCCGCCCCAGCCAATCGTCCTCCAGTCCCGCCGCCCAGTCCACGATGATGTCGTCCAGGGCCGCACGTTCGGCGCGCAAGGTCTCGAAGTCCTCGAACAACTCCTGACCGATGGGCGTAACTGGAAACTGACGGTCGGTGAAACGCCGCAACCAGGCGCGGTCCGCCCACAGGATATGGTTGAAGGTGCCGTGTACGGATTTGAAGAACGCACCGAGGTCGGCCTTGCGCCTGGCATCGGGAAGCTGCGCGCATACCGCGTACAGGTTCCGGTTCATCCAGCGATTGTACTCGGCCATCAAACGAAAATAGCTGCCCGGATGCACGCCTGGTCCTCCCCGTGGGACGGTGTCCGCTGCGATCTACTATTTATTATACCGGCAGCGCCGTCCGTCCGCCCACCGAAAGCCGGATGGTGGAGGACGGCTATACTTGGCGCAGCCCGATTCCCGACACGATTCGGGCGGGGTGATGGCCGCTGAACCGGACGGCGCCCGGTCGCGACTTAAGGATTGGGCCTTGTCGCACCCGTGACGGGCCGGTTCCGTCGGCAACGGCATCGGCGGCAAGACCGACACCAAAACTAAAAGTCCTCAAGGGGGCTGTCTCCATGATGCATACGACCAAGGCGCTCGGGCTGGGCGCGTTGCTGGCGCTGACCGCGCCGGCCCATGCCGATGAGATCAAAATGAAATCCGCAACGCCCGCGGGCCTCGCGCCGGCCACGGCGCCGGGAACGCTGCCGGCCGGCGGCGCGGTTCCGGGCATGCCCGGCGAGCTCGGCGCCGGCAAGATGAACAGCCTGCGCGAAGCGCAGCAACTGCGTGAAATCGGACCGGGCCGCGAGGCCGTGGGCGCGATACCGGGCCAGGGCGCGAACCCGGGCCAGGGTGCGCGCCGCAGCGGCGACGGCATGCCGGGCATCCCCGGTGCCGGCGCGCCGGGCAGCCTGCCGGGCGTGTCCGCCTCCGGCCAGGACGGCTCGGGCGGCGCGCATACCGGCGGCAGCCGCGGCGGCGGCGCACATACCGGCGGCGCGATCCCCTACCTGCCCGGCTTCGAGCCGCGCGGCGCGCATACCGGCGGTGGCGCCTCGGGCGGCGGCGCGCACACGGGCGGCGCCCGCACCGGTGGCGGCACACCGCGCGACCCGTTCGTGCGCGACGCCTCGGGGCAGCCGATATCGCAGCCGGCGGGCGCGCCGGCCGGCGGCGCCGACGACGCCAAAAAGAACGACAACCGCGGTGGTTTCACCGGTAATACGAACACCGGCGGCATTACCAACACCGGCAAAGTCGATCACGACAACAAGAACACCGGCGGCAATACCAACAGCGACAAACCCTTAAGGAAGAGAAACCCGCGCAGGAAAAGGAAGCCGCCGGCAAGGATACCAAGGAGAAGCCCGAGAAAGTCGACAACAAGAATACCGTCATGCCGCGCGACGACGCGGGCGGCGGCGGCACACCGACCCTGCTGGGCGGGTCGCGTTCCGCCGGTCCCGGCGCGCGCGGCGGCGATGGCGGCGGCACGACGGGTGGGCCGCGTGTCGGCACCGGCGGGCTGGCGGTCAATCCCGGCGAGGTGCGCGGCGGCGGTTTCGCGCCAGTCGGCCGCGATCAGATGAACGTCGGCCCCGGCGGCCGCAGCCGAACGCGGTCGACGGAGCGCAGTCAGGCGCCGGAGCAGCTTGCTCCGGCGCCGTTTTTTGCGTCGCACCGCGTCAGCGGACTGCCGGATCGGTTGTCTATAATGAACACAGACTAACGCGCACCGATGAATCCCCCGACAGAACTCGTGCTGTACAACCGCCTGCACCACGGCAGCCGAAGCAACCCGCTGCCGTGGGTCCTGGTGTCCATGTTCGTCCTGGTGCTCGCGCTGTTTCTCCTGGTCGCGGCGGTGGGGTCCGGCGGGGAACCGATGACCGCCGGAAGGCTGCTTGCGGCGCTGTGGGCGGCTGTCGAGAAACGGCCGTTCGACGCCGTCATGGCTGTGCTGACGCTGGCGGTCCTGTTGCTGCAAATCCCCTACACCGTGTTCGCGCGCCGCAACGAGCGCCTGATCCTCAGCGCGCACAGCATCGCCTACCGCTCACCGCTGCCGGCGTCGCTGCAGTTCCTACTGCCCGGCTGGTCGCTGTCCTGGGGTCAGGTGCGGCGCATCGAGCTGCAGCGCCGCTTCGGCGCGACCAATCCGGAGCTCACGGCACTGGTGCTGCACACCCTCAACGGCCGGCGACACGTGCTGCCCTATCTGTGGGTGGATTCGCCGGAGGCGGCGCGCGCGGCGACCCCATCGCTGCGCCCGGCATTTCGCCGGCGCGATCCCGACGCGGCTCACGCGCGCCTCATGGACACCCCGATCATGCGTTTCCTCGGTACGCTGCCCAACCCCAAGCTGCCGGGAAAAGATGCCGCGGCCGGCGGCGGTTTCGCGCTCGAACGCAACCGCTGGTCGCTCGCCTTCGTGATCGCGTTCTTCGCGCTGGTCGCGTATGCCTTCATCGACGGCCTGCTGTACACCGAGACCTACGCCGGAGATCCGCCCTACCATCTGATGATCGGCGCCGGCCTGGCCGCCACGCTGCTCGGCGCCCTCTTGCTGCGTCGCGCGGAGGTGCCCTGGCCCGAGGCGGCGATCGTCGCTTTGCTCACCGGCGCCGCGCTGGGCGGGGCACTCTACTCCGGCATGCTGCGGTTCAACCAGCTCACCGATACCGGGGGGCTCAGGCGCCATGAATACCGGCTCGGCGCCGACCTGTCGCTGACACCGGAGGAGTCCGACCTGCCGACGCTGCACTTTACGCGATACGCCGACTATTGGTCGAGCTTCGCCAACGGCTCGACCCACAGCTTCTGGCTGCGGCGCGGCGGTCTCGGCTTCTACCAGGTCGACCTCGGCCCACTGCGCGCGGCGATGCGGGAACATTTCCGTCGCGTCAATCCCTAGCTCCCGGTCGGCACTACCGCTGGCACAGCGCGAAGGCGGGCGAAAAGCAACTGCCGAAATAGCCGGCGGGCTCGCGACCGCTCCACAAACCTTGCCGGTCGCCGTGCATCAGCGGCTCTCGCCCCACAACTCCTCCAGACGTTGATCGCGCCCGCAGCCGTAGCGGTAGAATTTGTAGCGCAGAGGGTTCTTCCGGTAGTAGTCCGGATGATAGCCCTCGGCAGGGTAGAACTTCGCGGCCGGGCGGATCACGGTTGCGACCGGCGAAAATCGCACTGGCCGCGCCTTTCCCATGTTCGGCACCGGGCTCGGCCGCGATCGCCGCCGGCGCAGCGATCAGCGACAATCAGGTCAGCAACGCCGCAAAGCCTGACAAGTTCGTGCGCATCGCAAGTCGTTCATTCGGTGGAGGGTGGTCAGCGATAACGGGCGTCGGCCGCGCGATCGGCGGCGATCCGCCATTCTTCGCGGTCGCCGACCGCGAGGAGCCGCTCCTTGTCGATGATCCGCTCGTCGCGGCTCTCGTGGTGGAACTCGAAGATGCGCGTGAGCACCACGGCGTCCACCGGGCAGGCCTCCTCGCAGAATCCGCACCACACACACTTGAACAGATCGATGTCGTAGCGGGTGGTGCGGCGCGTGCCGTCGGCGCGCTCCTCGGCGTCGATAGTGATGCAGCAGGCCGGGCACACCGCCTCGCACAGCTTGCAGGCGATGCAGCGCTCCTCGCCGTTCGGGTAGCGGCGCAGCGCGTGCAGGCCGCGGAAGCGCGGCGACTGCGGGGTCTTTTCCTCCGGGTACTGAACGGTGAACTTCGGGCTGAACAGGCGGCGACCGGTCACGGACATGCCGCGCAACAGCTCGGTGAGCAGGAAGGTGTTGGCGTAGCGGAGCAGGCTTTCACGCAGTGTCGGCATTGTATCCTCCGATCCGTGCACGGCGGAACGCGAAGGCTCCGCCAACCAAGTCCGTCATCGCGAGGAGCGCAGCGACGAAGCAGTCTCCCGATGCCGGACGGGTTTCACCACAGGCTCAGAATGCTCACGGAGATTGCCGCGGGCGCTGCCGCGCCCTCGCCATGACGGACGATATTTGCCTACAGCAAACCCAGCCGCAACTGATCCTCGGTCGACAAGCGCTCGCGCGTCCACGGCGGCTCCCAGACGATCTCCACCTCGCAGTCGCTCACGCCCGGCACCTGCTTCACCACCTGCGCGACCTGCACCGGGAATTCCTGGGCGGCCGGGCAGCCGGGCGTGGTGAGCGTCATCAGGATACGCACCCGGCCGGCGTCGTAGATTTCGAGCGCGTACACCAGGCCGAGATCGTGGATGTTCACCGGGATCTCGGGGTCGGTGATGGTGCGCAGCGCCTCGATGATGCGCGGCTTGAGATCCCAGTAGGAAAGGTTCGCGGCGGCATTCATGGCTTGCGTGTCCCCGGCTCGTCCTCCGGCACGGCGCACTCCGCGGGCGGCGGCGGGCCCTGGTCCTCGGTCGACACCGTCTCGTCCTTGCCGGCGAGCGCGGCGTGCAGCACATGCCAGGCCAGGGTCGCACATTTGACGCGCATCGGGTAGTCGCACACGCCGGCGAGGATCTTGAGCTTGCCGAGATCGGGATCCGCGGCGTTCTCGGTGAGCAGGCGCTGCACGCCGCGGAACAGCCGCTCGGCCTCGGCCACCGGCCTGCCCTTCACCGCCTCGGTCATGAGCGAGCAGGAGGCGGTCGAGATCGCACAGCCGGCGCCGTCGAAACCGATGTCCCGGATGACGCCGTCCTCGACCTTGAGGCGCACGCTGAACTCGTCATTGCATACCGGGTTGAAGCCGTGCGCGTGTCGTGTCGCGCCTTCCGGACGGTGCTGGAAGTTGCGCGGCTTGCGGTTGTGGTCGAGGACCACTTGCTCGTAGAGCGAACGCAGGTCGGTGTTCATGACGTCAGCGCCTCCCGGGTCGCGTCAGGCAGCAGCCGGCGGGTGAGCTGCTCGGCCAGCCGTTCGCGCAAGGGCGCGAGCGGCACGCGCGCCAGCATGTCGGCCGCGAAGGCGTACACCAGCAGCTGGCGGGCGCGCGGCTCGTCGAAGCCGCGGCTGCGCAGATAGAACAGCTGCTCGGGATCGAGACTGCCGGTGGCGGCGCCGTGCGCGCACTTGACGTCGTCGGCGTAGATCTCGAGCTGCGGCCGGCTGTCGGCCTCGGCGCGCGGCGACAACAGCAGGTGGCGGACGCTCTGCCCGGCGTCGCTGCGCTGGGCGTCCGGATGCACCACCACCCGGCCGCTGAACACGCCGCGCGCGGCGTCGTCGAGCACGCCCTTGGCCGAGGCGCGCGAGGTGGTGTGCGGCACCCGGTGGTCGAAGCGCGTGTGCGTATCGATGTGCGACTGGCCGGCCATCACGTACAGGCCGTTGAAGTCGCATTCCGCGCCCGCGCCCGCGAGCGCGCAATCGAGCTCGTGGCGCACCAGCCGGCCGCCCAGCGTCACGGCGTGCGCGGCGTAACGGCTGTCGCGGTCCTGCTGGACATGGGCGGTGTCGACGCGCGCGGCGTCGTCGCCGATCTGCACCACGCGGTAGTGGTCGAGCGCGGCGCCGGCGGCGAGCTCGATCTCGGTCACACCGGTGGTGAGCCCGGCGCCCGGCGCGAGCGACACCATGCTTTCGATCAGCGACGCGCGCGCGCCGGCGCCGAGCGCGACCACCTGGCGCAGGTGCTGGATGCTGTCGGCACCGGCCGCGCCGCTCGCCACGAACAGCAATTGAATCGGCCGTTCGAGCTCGATGCCGGGCGCGATGTCGATGACCGCGCCGTCCTCGGCGAACGCCAGATTGAGCGCCGCGAAGCCGTGGCGCGCGCCGTCGACGTAACGGCCGAGCCGGCCTTCGAGCGCCTGCGGCGTCTCGCGCAGGGTCTGCGCCAGGCTCGCCACGCGCACGCCATCCGGAAGCCCGTCGAGCTGCGACAGGTCCTGCGCGAAGCGACCGTCGACAAACACCAGGCGCCAGGCATCGAAGACGAAGGCATCGAGCGCCGCGGGGTCGATCGCGGCGCGGCGCGCGGGCGCCGAGCGCTGCGACGCGAGCGGCAGGACGTCGGTGTACTTCCAGTCCTCGTCCTTGCGGGTCGGCAGGCCGCGGCGCAGGAACTGCTCCAGGGCGTCGTGGCGGCGCGCGGCCAGCCAGGCGATCCCGGCGCCGGCCAGGCGCGGCGCGCGCCCGGTGAACTCGCGCCGGTACCAGTCGCGCGGATCGGGGGCGGCGCTCACGCGGCCTCCTCTTTGAGCCAGTCGTAGCCGCGGCGTTCGAGCTCCAGCGCCAGGTCGCGGTCTCCGGACTTCACGATGCGGCCGCCGGCCAGCACGTGCACCCGGTCCGGCGTGATGTAGTCGAGCAGCCGCTGGTAGTGCGTGACCAGCACGAAGGCACGGTCCGGCGCGCGCAGCCGGTTGACGGCATTGGCGACGACTTTGAGCGCGTCGATGTCGAGGCCGGAGTCGGTCTCGTCGAGGATCGCCAGGCGCGGCTCGAACAGTGCCAGCTGCAGGACCTCGTTGCGCTTCTTCTCGCCGCCGGAGAAGCCCTCGTTCACGTTGCGGTAGAGGAAGCTCTCCGGCATGTCCATGATGGCGAGCGTGGCGCGCACCTTTTCCAGGAAATCGATGGCGTCGAGCTCCGGCTCGCCGCGCGCGACCCGCAGTGCGTTGAGCCCGGCCTTGAGCAGATAGACGTTGCTCACACCCGGGATCTCCACCGGGTACTGGAAGCCGAGAAACACGCCCTGGCGGGCGCGCTCCTCCGGCGCCAGCGCCAGCAGGTCCTGGCCGTCGTAGCTGACGCTGCCCTCGGTGACGGCGAACTGCTCGCGCCCGGCCAGCACCTGGGCGAGCGTGCTCTTGCCGGAGCCGTTCGGGCCCATGATGGCGTGCACCTCGCCGGCCTGCACGTCGAGATCGATGCCGTTCAGGATCGGCTTGCCGTCGACCTGAACTTTGAGATTCCTGATCGTTAACATTGTTTCACTCCTCAACT
>DASWHF010000109.1:0-25483 GCA_036393295.1 Acidiferrobacterales bacterium | reverse complement strand
TTAATATTTCGGTGCGCAGGGCGCACCCTACGCCCGCTTCTCATTTTGTTAGGTGCTCTAAGGCATAATATTGGTTGGGCGTTTCCATACACCAGGAGGCAATGTCGCCATGGCCGCAAACACCGTCCGTTTCCACCGCGTGCTCCGCGCCCCGCCCGAAAGAGTCTATCGGGCCTTCCTCGATGGCGATGCCATGGCCAAATGGCTTCCGCCGCACGGCTTCACCGGCAAGGTGCATCACCTGGACGCCAAGGTGGGCGGCAGCTACAAAATGTCGTTCACCAACTTCACCACCGGCAAGGCCCACGCCTTCGGCGGCCAGTACCTCGAGCTGGTGCCGAACGAACGCCTGCGCTATTCGGACAAGTTCGACGACCCGAACCTGCCCGGCGAGATGCAGACGACCGTGGTCCTGAAGCCGGTCTCCTGCGGCACCGAGGTGAACATCGTGCAGGAGGGCATACCCGAGGTCATACCGGCCGAGGCCTGTTACCTCGGGTGGCAGGAGTCGCTCGCGCTGCTCGCGCTGTTGGTCGAGACCGAGATACGCGAATAGCATCGAAGGATAATTGGCATGGATGAGCTTATGAAAGCCGCATACGACTTCTCGAAGATGAAGGGGCGCAAGAACCCCTATGCTTCGAAACTCGAGAAGCAGGTCGCGATCCGCATGGGAGGCCAGCCCGCCACTACGCGAAAACCTCCCGACACGTCGCTAGCTCCGCTGCCGTCACCAGGAACACGCTCTCGTCCCCGCTCTCGCTCGTAAGCCAGGTGAACGGCACATCGGGGTAGCGTTCGGCCAGGGCGAGGTGGCTGTTGCCGACTTCGGCGATCAACACGCCGTCGGGGTGGAGGTGGTCCGGGGCGTCGCGCAGGAGGCGGGTGATCGCGGCCAGGCCGTCGTCGCCGGCGGCCAGCGCGAGTTGCGGCTCGTGGCGGTACTCGTCGGGGAGCGCGGCGAGGTCGGCGGCGTCGACGTAGGGCGGGTTGGTGACGATCAGGTCATAGCGGCGGCCGGCCAGCGCCGCGAACAGGTCGGACTCGATCAGCGTCACGCGCGCTTGCATAGCGTGCTGCTCGACGTTGACGCGCGCGACCTCGAGCGCCTCGCGCGAGATGTCGGCGGCGTCGACCTGGGCCTCCGGAAAATAATGCGCCAGCGCGATGGCGATGCAACCGCTGCCGGTGCACAGATCCAGCGCGCTGTGCACCTTGCCGGCGTCGATCCACGGCTGGAATTGCTCGGCGATGAATTCGCCGATGATGGAGCGCGGCACGATCACGCGCTCGTCGACGTAGAACTCGAGCCCCGCGAACCAGGCCTCGTTGAGCAGGTAGGCCGCCGGTTTGCGGGTTTCGATGCGCGCGGCGACGAGCGCACGCAGGGTCTCGGCCTCGGCCGGCGTCAGCCGCCGGTCGCGCTCGGCGTCGAGCCGGTCGGGCGCGACGCCGAGGCTCGCGCCCACGATCCAGGCGGCCTCGTCCAGCGGATTGTCGGTGCCGTGACCGTAATAAAGCCCGGCGCCGGCCAGCTCATGCTCGGCCCAACGAACAAAGTCCGCGAGCGTGACGGGATTCGGGGGTTGAGGCATGTAACGTCGGTCGGGTTGCGGATGCGCGACTACCAGGCGGCCGGCAGCTTCTCGTTGATGATGATTTGCCGGCCCTCGGTCTTGATGTAACCGCCGACGGTGAGATCCTTGAGGATGCGGCTGACCATCTCGCGCGAGGCGCCGACCATGTTGGCGATGTCCTGCTGGGTGAGCTTGTCCTCGATCACCAGCCCGTCGCCGCGCGGTGTGGCCAGGCTGAGCAGGGTGCGCGCCACGCGCCCGTAGACGTCCAGCAGCGCGAGGTTCTTGACGTTCTCGGTCAGCCCGCGCACGCGCTGGGTGAAATAGCGCAGCAGGTTGAGCGCGATGTCCGGGTTCTTGGCCAGGCAGTCGCGGAACGCCGCCTTGGATACGATCGACAGCGCCGAGGACTCCATGGTCATCACCGAGGCCGAGCGCGGCGAGTCATCGATCAGCGCCAGTTCACCGAAGTACTGGTTCGGCCCCATGATGTTGAGGATCACTTCCTTGCCGTCCTCGTCGCTGACGTAGACCTTCACCTTGCCGGACTGGATGCAATACAGCGAGTCGGACATCTCGCCCTCGTTGATGATCACCGCGCACTTGGGGTAGTTGCGCGTCACCGCGTGCGCGGCGATCGCGCCGATCTCGCCGGGCTTAAGGCCGGTGAACAACGGGATGTTTTCGAGCATGTCCTGTGGCGCCCGGAATCCTGTCTGATTAGCCCGCAGCGGGCGTGCGCGGGAGTCGGCGCTGAATGCCGGTCAGCAAGGTCAGGCCTGACTCCCAACCGAGGCATAGAATACTCCCGGCGTCCCGGAAAAGCACCCGCCGCGCGCTTCGGTGTACCATGGTCGCGCTGACAGGACCTCGACCATGACACGCACTCCGCACTCCGGCACCGCATGACGCTGACCGCGCGCACCAAGGCGGTGCTGCTGGGCGCCATTGTCGGCGCGCTCGGCCTGCTCGCCGGCCTCACCCCGCCCGGGCTCGCCGTCGAAGAGACGCTCGGGCTCGACGCCTTATTCCGTCTGCGCGGCCCGCAGCCGGCGCCGGCCGAGGCGGTGGTGGTGACCATCGACCGCGAGTCGGCGCGCGCGCTCGACCTGCCCAACCTGCCGCGCAAGTGGCCGCGCGCCCTGCACGGCGCCCTGGTCGACCGGCTGGTCGAGGCCGGCGCGGCAGTCATCGTCTTCGACATCATTTTCACCGAACCGCGCGAGCCGGACGGCGACCGCGTCCTGGCCGAGGCGGTGCGGCGCGCCGGCAACGTCGTGCTGTTCGAGTATCTATATAAGGAAACGCTTCCGCTGACAGCGGACGAGCAGGGCCAGGCCATGGTGCTGGAGCGGCGCGTGCCGCCCTATGCCCGGCTCGCCGGGGCGGCCGCGGCGCGCGCGCCCTTCCCGCTGCCCAAGGTGCCGGTCAAGGTGAGCCAGTTCTGGGCCTTCATGCCCAGCACCGGCGGCGACGCGACCCTGCCGGCCATGGCGTTGCAGCTCTATTTGTTGCCGGAATACGACCGGCTGCATGCGGCGCTCGCCGCGCTCGACCCGGCGCGCGCCGCCGGCCTGCCGCCGACCGCCGCGGCGCTGCGCGCCGGCCGCCGCGGCCACGAGGCCATGCGCGCGCTGCGCGTCATGCTGCGCGAGGACCCGGCGCTCGCCCGGCGGCTGAGCGTGGCGCTGCGCGACCCGGCGCGCGCCGAGCCGCGCCTTGCGGCGCTGCTCGATCTGTACCGCGGCCCCGACAGCTATTTTCTCAACTTCTACGGCCCGCCGCGCTCGATCACGACCGTTCCCTACCACCGCGTGTTGCGCGGCGCGGAATCGGTGCCCGATCTGCGCGGCAAGGCGGTGTTCGTCGGATTCTCCGAGCGCGCCCAGCCCGAGCAGCAGGACGGCTTCTACACTGTCTATTCCCAGCCGACCGGTCTCGACGTGAGCGGGGTCGAGATCGGCGCCACCGCCTTCGCCAATCTGCTCGAGAATCGCCCGGTGCGCGCCGCGCCGCACTGGGTGTTCGCGGCCTTCCTGCTGCTGTGGGGCATGGTGCTCGGCGCCTACAACCGCCTGGCCTCGGCGCGCTGGGCGATCCTCGGCAGCCTCGCGCTCGGCGCCGGCTACTTCGGGATCGTCTACCTCAAATTCGCGGGCGCGACGCTGTGGTTGCCGTGGGTCGTCCCGCTGCTCGTGCAGCTGCCGGCGGCGCTGTTCCTGGCGCTGCTGT
This sequence comes from Acidiferrobacterales bacterium, assembly GCA_036393295.1. Classification (GTDB taxonomy): domain Bacteria; phylum Pseudomonadota; class Gammaproteobacteria; order Acidiferrobacterales; family UBA6901; genus DASWHF01. Next base: position 21,674 of record DASWHF010000109.1, on the reverse strand, counting down.
GGCGCTACGCCGACACCAATCGCGAGCGCCGCAACATCCGCGCCGCCTTCGGTTATTTCCTGCCCAACAAGGTGGTCGATCAACTGGCCGGCAATCTCGGCTACCTGCAACCCGGCCGCCTCCTATACGGCGCGGTGCTGGCGACCGATGCCGACAGCTACACCAGCCTCGGCGAGCGGCTGCCGCCCGAAGAGCTGGCGGCGCTAATGAACCGCTATTACGCGGCGCTGTTCCCGGCGGTGCGCGCCCACGGCGGCGTCGTGTCCGACGTGGTCGGCGACGCGATGCTGGCGCTGTGGGCCGGCGGCGACGGCGACCGCGCGCTGCGCGCCCGGGCCTGCCACGCGGCGCTCGACGTGGCGGCGGCGGTCGAGCGCTTCAACGCCGCCGAGGGCGGGTTGGCGCTACCGACGCGCATCGGCCTGCACGCCGGCGAGCTGGTGCTGGGCAGCATCGGCGCCGCCGACCACTTCGAGTACCGCGCGGTCGGCGATATCGTCAACACCGCCAACCGCATCCAGGACCTCAACAAGCGGCTCGGCACCCGCATCCTGGTGTCGGAGGCGGCGGCCGCCTGGCTGGATGAATTCGTGTTCCGCGAGCTCGGCCGCTTCCGGCTGCGCGGCAAGCGCCAGCCGCTCGCGCTCTACGAGCTGATCGGCCGGCGCGGCGAGGTCGACCCGGCGCGGCTCGCGCTCGGCGGCGCCTTCGTCGGCGCGCTCGCCGCGTTCCAGGCCGGGCGGTTCGCCGAGGCCGGGGCGGCCTTCGACGCGCTGTGCGCGCGCTATCCCGAGGACGGCCCCGCGCGGCTGTACCGCGACTGCTGCCGCCGGTTCTGCGATGCGCCGCCGGCCGCGGATGGCGATCAGCTTTGCATCGAGCTCGGCTGATCCGGCGCGGACCGCTCGCCGGCAGCCGGACGAGGGGTCCGCGCCGTAGCGCCTTCGTGCACGAAGATTGTGCGAAACTTCACTGCAGATCGTCGCCATGCGCAGCACACTGACCACTCGGTTAGTGCACCGACGCAGTTGGTTTGACACCCGCGCCGCCCCGTCGCCATAATGGCGCTGCCCGTGATGTGAGGTGCGTTACGACGAACACGGACGTCGCGTTTGAGCGCACGGCAGGAACACGCGTGCAACTGCTGTATTCCCGTGATCTCCATTCGGACTCAGCAGACCGAACCGTTGCGTTGCCTGGGTGCGCGCGACGCGGCCGGCGGTTTTCGATGCCGACCGCGAGCACCGCGATACCCGGCCAGGGACGGCAGTAACGACGAACAAGAATATGGATAGGAGGAAATGGACGCATGGGCTCATCGGGCCGTTTACGTCTGTGGCTGTCGCTCGCGCCTTTGCTGCTGCTGATCGCGCCCGCACCGGGACGCGCCGATGACGGCCGCTGCGCCGAGTGGGTCGCGCGCGTGGTATCCATCCAGGGGCCGGTCGAAGCGCGCCTCGGCGAGGCGACCGCGGCGTGGCGGCCGGTGGCGCTCGAGGCCCGGTTGTGCGCCGGCGACACCCTCCGCGTCCAGGCCAACGGCCGTGCCGCCATCGAGCTGCGCAACGAAACCGTGGTGCGGCTCGATCAGCACACCACCCTGACCCTGGGTGCGATCGAGACGCGCAAACCTTCCTGGCTGGAGCTCCTCAAGGGTGCGGCGCATTTCATCACCCGCACGCCGCGCTCGCTCGAGATCAAGACCCCGTACGTGAACGCCGCGGTCGAGGGCACGGAATTCCAGCTGCGCGTGACCGATGCCGACACCCGCCTGTGGGTCTACGAAGGCCGCGTGCTGGCCGCGAACACCGCCGGCAGCCAGCGCGTCGCGAGCGGCCAGGCGCTGGTCGCGCGCGCCGGGGCCGCGCCCGAGATCAGCCTGGCGCTGCAGCCGCAGGACGCGGTGCGCTGGACGCTTTATTATCCGATCGTGGCGGACTTCCGGCCCGGCGAGTTCGCCGGCGAGGCCGGCGGCTGGCAGCGCAGCACCGCCGCGTCACTCGAGGCCTTGGACACCGGCGACGCCGCCGGCGCGCTGGAGCGCGTCCTGGCCGTGACCCAGCCGGTGCCGGACGCGCGCTTCTATACCTACCGCGCCTCGCTGCTGCTGTCGGTCGGCCGCGTCGACGAGGCCCGGAACGACTTGCAGCGCGCGCGTGAGCGCGACGCCGGCAACGCCGCGGCACTGGCGGTCGAGGCGATCATCGCGCTCGCTCGAAACGACAAGGACCGCGCCCACGATCTGGCGCGGCAGGCGGTCGCCGCCGACGCGAAGTCGCCGGCCGCGCTGCTCGCGCTCTCCTACGCCCAGCAGGCGCGCTTCGATCTCGACGCGGCGCTGGCGAGCGCGCAGCGCGCCCGCGAGCCGGGCCCGAACGCCGTCGCCGACGCGCAGGTCGCCGAGCTTTTGATGGCGACGGGCGAAGTCGGCAAGGCCGAGGACGCGGCGCGCGCCGCCGCCGGCCGCAGCCCCGCCTCGGCGCGCGCGCACTCGGTGCTCGGCTTCGCCTATCTCGCCGACATGCGCGCGGCCCGCGCGCGCGCCGCCTTCGAGCGGGCCGTCACGCTCGATTCCGCCGATCCGCTCGCGCGCCTCGGGCTGGGCCTGGCGCGCATTCGCGACGGCGAGCTCGAAGAAGGCCGGCGCGAGATCGAGATCGCCGCCGCCCTCGATCCCGCCAACGCGCTGGTGCGCAGCTACCTCGGCAAGGCCTACTTCGAGGAGAGGCGCGGCCGCGTCGCCGCGGACCAGTTCAGCATGGCCAAGCAATTGGATCCGAAGGATCCCACGCCGTGGCTGTACGACGCCTTCCGCAAGCATGCCGACAACCGGCCCGTCGAGGCGCTCCAGGATCTGGATGGTTCGATCGAGCGCAATGACAATCGTGCCGTCTATCGCTCGCAACTGCTGCTGGATCAGGACCTGGCGGCGCGCACCGCGAGTCAGGCGCGCATCTACGATTCGCTGGGGTTCCAGCAGCGCGCCTTGACCGAGGGTTGGCAGTCGTTGGCGGCCGACCCGTCGAACTTCTCCGCCCATCAGTTCCTCGCCGACACCTATCGGGGCCTGCGTCGCCACGAAGTGGCGCGGGCGAGTGAGTCCCTGCAGTATCAACTTATGCAACCGATCAGCATCGCGCCGGTGCCGCCGCAGCTTCCCGAAGCGCGCAACACGGTCACGGACGGCGCAGGTCCGGTCGGCACGGCGTTCAATGAATTCGATCCGGTGTTCACCCGCGACCGAAACACCCTGCGGATGACGGGTGCCGTGGGCAACCAGGATACCGTGGCCGATGAGCTGGTGTTCGCCGGCCTGAGCGGACGGGTGGCCTACAGCATCGGTCAGTACTATTTCAGCACCGAGGGCTTCCGCGATAACAACGATATTCGCCAGCAGGCCTACAACGCGTTCCTGCAGTTCGCGCTGTCCGGGCGATCGAGCCTGCAGCTGGAAGTGCGTACGCGCGATCAGCGGAACGGCGATCTGGCGCTGCGGTTCGATCCCGACAATTTCTCCGACAACCGGCGCGAGGACCGCAAGTCCGACATGGCGCGCGTGGGTTACCGCTACTCGCCGGGGCCGCGATCGCATTTCATCGTCTCGGGCATTTACAACAATACTGACCTGACCCGGCGGTTTTCGGAGTTCCTGTCGCCGGCGGGCCCGGCCGGGCCGATCGCGGTCGATGACACGCGCGCGGACCATGAGGGATACAACGTCGAATCGCAGTATATCGCGGGTTCCGGCCGCCACGATCACACCCTGGGCGTCGGTTATTATCGCAACGACATCGACGAGCTGGCCACCAATATCGTGACCATCGGGGGGGCCGTTGTCGGTGGCGGAACCACATCCAGCCTGATCACCGAGCAGCACAGCAATGCGTATTACTACGGGGTTTTCCATCCGGCAAGAAGTATCGATGTGACCGTCGGGATGAGCGTCGATGTCCTGAAGTCGACACCGATCGACGAGGACCAGGTCAACCCCAAGTTCGGCCTGAATTGGCAACTGGATCCGGCCACGCGCCTGCGGCTCGCCGCTTTTCGAACCCTGAAGCGTTCGCTGGTCTCCAACCAGACCATCGAACCGACTCAGGTGGCCGGGTTCAATCAATTTTTCGACGACAGCCTTGGGACGGACGCGCGTCGCTACGGTATCGGGGTCGACCGCCGATTCGGCGGCGCATGGTACGCCGGCGCGGAATTGTCCCGCCGTGACCTGTTCATACCGTTCGAGGCCCCTGCGCCGGTCATACTCTTTGAGGAGGAGTATACCGACGATCTGCACCGCGCCTATGTGTACTGGACGGCGACCAACCGATTGACGTTCGCGCTCGAATACTTCAATGAGAAATTCAGGCGCGGTCTGGTGGCCAACAGCTCCCTCAACAGACCGGATTTCCTGCGCACCCAACGCGTCCCGCTGAGTGTCGAGTACCACTGGCCGATCGGCTACTTCGCGCGCCTCACCGAATCCTATTTCAATCAGGATCTGGTGCAGCCGGTTGTCGGCGGCGGTTCCTCCGAGGCCGGCGACAATTTCTGGGTGACCGACGTGCAGTTCGGATACCGCTTGCCGGACCGGACGGGCATCATCAGCATCGATATCCGCAATCTCACGGACAAAGAGTTCAATTTCTACGATCTGGATTTCCAGGCCGGCCAGCCGCGTTCGCCGATCGTGCAGCCGAGCCGGTCGATCATGTTTAAGATTTCGCTGTCGCTGGGATGAGTGTGCGTGCAGGGAGAGCGATCGTTTGGGTCGTGCATTGCTATCCGTCTAACAACCAATGTCGGGGGTATCATGAAGAAGATCAGAACAGTTTCGCTCGCGTTCGGGGCAGTGGTCGTCGCGCTTACCGGGTGTGCGGGGGTGGGATACCATGATTACCGGTTCTCCGACGGGCTAAAAGGAACGATCGCCGATTCCCAACCGAAGGCAGTGATCCTGGTGCTACCCAACGGCGATCTGCGAGTGGTGGATCCAGATGGCAAGGCCGTCGATCGTTGCCGCATCACCTCGGAGGTGACCGACAAGCTTCCCAAGTGCCGCGGCCTGGAGCGCGGCGCCGAGGTCCAGCAGATTTCCAACATGACCATCATCAAGAGCAACGTCAATCCGGACTGTTACACTTTCTACGATTCCCGCGGCGTTCCTTATCAGGTTTGCTGGTAGCCGCCGACGCAGCGCTGATAGACCGGCGCGACCAACGCCACCTGCTACATCATTTTTATCGGGGGCACAGTGTACGAGCTGTGCTTCTGAGTCGCCCCAGTACAGGGCCTTTTATCGCAACTGATCTGCACCGGCCGCTTGGCCGGTTTTTTTTGCGCCGAATGCCGGCGTGCGTGTCCACGGCCGTGAATAATTCACAGGATTGATGTTGATTTAATGACAGCCTCCCGGCCGGCGCGTGCGCTATAAATTCATCAACGCGGCATGGAATCGCGCTGGCCCATCCGAACCCGGGCGGGCCGTCAGGGGTTGACCAACGGGAGGGCCGACGCATGGAGACCCATGACAGCGTGGTGAGCTACTACGTGGCCGGGCGGACCTGTCTGCGTTCCGGACGGCGGGACCAGGCGCTGGTGATGGTGGGGGAAATCCTGCGCCACGACCCGCTTCATCCGCTGGCCTTGAGCCTGCTGCGTGAAATGGAGGACCGGCCTGCCGAATACACCGGCCCCGAACGCCGGCGACCGGCCCGATCGGGCCCCGCCCGGGCGTGACATTCTCCTGCAGTTTTCCTTCCGGCCTCGTGGCCGGAGGGATTTTTTTGCGGCGTTCAGCAGCCAGACCAGCGCGCCGGCGGCGCGCGCGTGTTTCGGCGATACGCCGGGTGCTATCATGCCGATGGTTCCGCCCGTACGAGCCCACAGGTCCGCCATGAAGCATCCGCCCGCGGCGATCCGCATCGGCATCAGCAGCTGCCTGCTCGGCGAGCGCGTGCGCTTCGACGGCAACCACAAGCACGACCCCTACATCACCGAAACGCTCGGCCGGTATTTCGAGTTCGTGCCGGTCTGCCCGGAGCTGGCGATCGGCCTCGGCGTGCCGCGCGCGCCGATCCGCCTGGTCGGCGATCCGGCGGCGCCGCGCGCGGTCGGTGTGCGCGACCCGTCCGTGGACGTCACCGGCAAGCTCGCCGCCCACGGCCGGCGCATGGCGCGCGCGCTCGGCGGCGCGGCCGGCATCAGCGGCTACATCCTCAAGGGCAAATCGCCGAGCTGCGGCATGGAGCGCGTCAAGGTCTACCGCGCGGGCGGCGGCGCGCCGAAGGGCGGCAGCGGCATCTACGCGCGCGCCCTCCTGGACGCCGCGCCGCTGCTGCCGGTCGAGGAGGAGGGCCGGCTCGGCGATCCGTGGCTGCGCGAGAGCTTCGTCGAGCGCGTGTTCGCCTACCGCCGCTGGCAGGAATTGATCGCCGCCGGCCTGAGCGCCGCGCGGCTGGTCGAGTTTCACACCGTGCACAAGCTGGTCATCATGGCGCACGGCGCCGAGCACTATCGCGCGCTCGGCCGGCTGGTCGCCGACCTCGGTCGCGCCAACCTGCGGCCGCGCGCCGATCGGTACATCGCCGGCTTCATGGCGGCGCTCAAGGCCCGCGCCACCCGCAAGCGTCACGCCAACGTGCTCATGCATGTGCTCGGCTACCTCAAGCGCGCCATCGACGGCGACGACAAGGCCGAGCTGCTCGCGCTCATCGACGCCTATCGCCTCGGGCGCCTGCCGCGGGCCGTGCCGGTCGCGCTGCTCAAGCACCACTTTCGCCGTCATCCCGATGCCTATATCGAACGCCAGGTGTATCTGAATCCGCATCCCGCCGAGCTGATGCTGCGCGACGGCGCATGAGCGCGGCCGTCAGCGCAGCAGCGGCGTGAGCTTCGGCCAGACGTTGTCGAGCAGGCGCGGCTGCGCCGCCGGCGCGGGGTGCAGGCCGTCGGCCTGCATGAGCGCCGGTTCGAGCGCCACGCCGTCCAGCAGGAAGGGGACGAGCGCCGTCCGATAACGTTTGGCGAGCTCGCCGTAGACGGCGTGAAACCTTTCGGTATATTCCTTGCCATAGTTGGTCGGGATGTGTATGCCGACCAGCAGCACGCGCGCGCCGCGCCGTTGGGCGGCGCGGATCATCGCCGCCAGGTTGTCGCGCATCGCGTCGATCGGCAGGCCGCGCAGCCCGTCGTTGGCGCCGAGCGCCAGGATCACGATCGCGGGCCGGTGGCGCTCGAGCGCGGCCGGCAGGCGCGTGCGACCGCTGGCGGTGGTGTCGCCGCTGATGCTGGCGTTGACCACGCGCTGCGGGTAGCCTTGGTCGCGCAGGCGCGCGGCGAGCAGCGCCACCCAGCCGTCGTCGACGTCGATGCCGTAGCCGGCGCTGAGGCTGTCGCCGACCACCAGGATCACCGGCGCCACCGGCGCGGCCCACGCCGCGCCCGACGCAAGCCAAAACAGGAAAATGAAAAGGACTCTGCGAGACATGCCCGAGCATTACACCACGCCGCGGGTGGCGGCGCAAAACCTCACCAAGCGCGTGCCCAGTCCCGAGGGCGAGCTCACCATTCTCGAAGACGTGACGCTGTCGATCGCCGCCGGCGAGGCGGTCGCGGTGGTCGGTGCCTCCGGTTCCGGCAAGTCGACGCTGCTCGGCCTGCTCGCCGGGCTCGATGCGCCGAACGAGGGCCGCGTGCTGCTCGACGGCGTCGATCTCGCCGGCCTCGACGAGGACGGGCGCGCACGGCTGCGCGCCGGCCGCGTCGGTTTCGTCTTCCAGTCCTTCCAGCTGTTGCCGAGCCTGACTGCGCTCGAAAACGTGCTGCTGCCGCTCGAGCTGGCCGGGGTCGCGGACGCCGCCGCACGGGCGCGCGAGGAGATCGCGCGCGTCGGGCTCGAGGCGCGCCGCGGGCATTATCCGAACCAGCTCTCCGGCGGCGAGCAGCAGCGCGTCGCCATCGCGCGCGCCTTCGCCGCGCGCCCCAAGATCCTGTTCGCCGACGAGCCGACCGGCAATCTCGATCAGGCGACCGGCGAGCGCGTCATCGAGCTCCTGTTCGCGCTCAACCGCGAGCACGACGCGACCCTGGTGCTGGTCACGCACGACGAGGCGCTGGCGCGGCGCTGCGGCCGGCGCCTGCGGCTCGATGCCGGCCGGCTGGCGGCCGCTGGCGCGGGCGCGGCCGGGCGGGCCGCGCCGTGAACGCGCTGATCCAGTCGTGGCGCATGCTCAGGCGCGAGTGGCGCGCCGGCGAGCTGCGCGTGCTGGCCGCGGCACTGGTGATCGCCGTGGGCAGCATGACCTCGGTCGGCTTCTTCACCGACCGCATCCACCGCGGCATGTCGCAACAGGCCGCCGAGCTGCTGGCCGCCGACCTGGTGATACGGTCGTCGGCGCCGATCGCCGCCGATCGCGCGGCGCAAGCCGAGGCGCTCGGACTGGCCAGTGCCGAGCTCATGACCTTCCCCAGCGTCGTGCTGGCCGCCGGCCGCACCCAGCTGGTCGAGGTCAAGGCGGCCGGCCCCGGTTACCCGCTGCGCGGGCGCCTGCGCGTCGCGTCCGAGCCCTACGGCGCGGACGGCCAGGCCGAGGATTTGCCGGCCCCCGGCGAGGTCTGGGTCGATGCGCGCGCGCTCACCGGCCTGGAGCTGGACGTCGGCGCCGAGATACAGCTCGGCGCGGCGCGGCTGCGCATCGCCAAGGTCCTGAGCTACGAGCCGGACCGCGGCGGCGGCATGTTCGACATCGCGCCACGGCTGCTGATGCGCCTCGACGACGTCGCCGGCACCGAGCTGCTCGGTCCCGGCAGCCGCGTCCGCTTGGCGCTGCTGCTGGCCGGCGCGCCGGCGGCGCTCGCCGAGTACCGCGGCTGGCTGACGCCGCGGCTCACCGCCGGTGAGAGCCTGCAGGACGTGCGCGACGCGCGCCCCGAGCTGCGCGTCGCGCTCACGCGCGCCGAGCGTTTCCTCGGCCTCGCGGCGCTGGTCAGCGTCGTGCTGGCCGGCGTCGCGGTCGCGAGCGGCGCGCGCCGCTACGCCGCGCGCCACCTCGATGTCAGCGCGGTGCTGCGCTGCCTGGGCATCACGCAGGGCGCGTTGATGCGCTGGTACCTGTTGCAGATGCTGTGGCTCGGCATCGCCGCCAGCCTCGCCGGCGCGGCGCTCGGATTCGTCGCCCAGGAGGGCCTGGTGCGGCTGATGGCGGGGCTGTTGTTCGTGAACCTGCCGCCGCCGTCGGCGCTGCCGGTGCTGGCCGGCGTGCTGGTGGGGCTCATTACGCTGCTCGGCTTCGGCCTGCCGCCGCTCATGCGCCTCAAGGACGTGCCGCCGGCGCGCGTGCTGCGCCGCGACCTGGGCGTGCTGCCGCCGCGCGCGATCACGCTCTACGGCGCGGCCGTGGCCGCCATGGCGGTATTGCTGTTATGGCAGGTCAGCGATATCAAGCTGGCCGGCCTGGCGCTGGCCGGCGCGACCGGCGCGGTCGCGGTGCTGCTGGCGGCCGCCTGGCTGCTGGTGCGCGGCCTCGGTCGCCTGCGCGGGCGCGTCGGCGTCGCCTGGCGCTACGGGCTCGCCAACATCGCGCGCCGCGCGCAGTCCAGCGTGGTGCAGGTGCTGGCCTTCGGTCTCGGCATCATGGTGCTGCTGCTGTTGTCCATCGTGCGCGGCGACCTGCTGGGCGCCTGGCAGCGGGGCCTGCCGGCCGACGCGCCGAACCAGTTCGTCGTCAACGTGCAGCCGCAACAGGTCGCGGCGATGCGCGAGTTCTTCGCCGGCCGCGGTGTCCGCGAGGCGCGATTGCATCCGATGGTGCGCGGGCGGCTGGTCGCGATCAACGATCGGCCGGTCGACGTCAGCGACTACGAGGACGACCGCGCGCAGCGCCTCGCGCGGCGCGAGTTCAACCTGTCCTGGGCGGCCGGGATGCAGGAGGACAACCGCATCGTCGCCGGCCGTTTCTGGGACGAATCGCAATTCGGCCGGCCGGTCGTGTCGGTGGAGCAGGGCCTGGCCGACACCCTCGGGCTGAAGCTCGACGACCGGCTGCGCTTTCACGTCGCCGATCGTGACATCGAGCTGACCATCACCAGCCTGCGCACCGTCGAGTGGGATTCGTTCCGCGCCAATTTCTTCGTGCTCGCGCCGCCCGGCGTGCTGGAGGACTTTCCGGCGACCTTCATCACCAGCTTCTATCTCCCCGCCGGCGAGCGTCCGCTGCTGGGCGCCTTGGTGCGCGAGTTCCCGAACGTGACGCTGATCGACGTCGACGCCATCATGACCAAGGTGCGGACCATCATGGACCGGGTGAATCTGTCGGTGCAGTACGTCTTCGTGTTCACCCTGCTGGCCGGCCTGGTGGTGCTGTATGCCGCGATCCAGGCGAGCCGCGACGAGCGCCTGTACGAGGGCGCGCTGCTGCGCACGCTCGGCGCCAGCCGCGCCCAACTCTGGCAGGGTCTGGCGGCCGAGTTCCTGGCGCTCGGCCTGCTGGCCGGCCTGCTGGCCGCGCTCGCCGCCAGCGTCACCGGCTTCGTGCTGGCCCGGCAGGTGTTCGACCTGGACTACAGCTTCAATCCCTGGGTCTTCGCCTGGGGCCTGGGCGGCGGCGCGCTCGGCGTCGGCCTGTTCGGCCTGTGGGGCACGCGCGCCGTCGTGCGCCGGCCGCCGCTGGCGACCCTGCGGGAGATCTGATTCGTTACAGCCCGCGCCCGATCCCGCGCGCCATCAGCACCGCGAGCAGCGGGATCAGGCTGCCGATCGCCAGCTCCAGGCGCGCCAGCGCGATCATGCGATGGATCTTCGCGTCGCTGACCTGCGGCGCGTCGCCACCGCGGGTGATGCGGCGCCAGCGCAGGTACTCTTTGGTGGGATAGATCGACACCAGGCCGACCACGGTGAACACCGCGAGCTTGAGATGGAACAGCGGGTTCTCCCAGTAGAATTCCACGCCCTTGGCGGACCAGGCGGTGCGCGCGAATCCGCTGAGCAGCACCAGCGCGGCGCCGATGCCGTAGGTCATGTCGCTGTACAACAGGCGCCGCGCCAGATGGAAATCCGGCCGCGGCCGCAGGAACAGCGCCTCGGCCAGCAACCCGCCGAACAGCAGTACCACGCCGAGCACGTGGACGTAGGCGAGCAGCGGGTCGGTCATGGGCGCGGGATCGTGTCAGCCGCCGGTGGGCGGCGCCGCCATGTTAGCCGACGCCGCCGGTGGCGCACAACCGCGCGCCACGCTACATCGGCTGGCTGATGGTGAAGGCCCCGCGGATGTCGCCGGTGCCGTAGCCGGTCGCCCGGTCCTTCGGGTACAGCGCCTTGAGCTTGGCCTGGACCTCGGGCGCGATCTCCTTGCCGTGGCACTGCAGGCAGGGCGCGTACTGCGGAATCGCGATCGCCTTCATGTAGCGGAACTGCTTCTTGGCCTTGACCGTGACCACTTCCGAGTACTCGATCTGCGCCGGGTCCTCGCCGGCTGCTTTGCGCGCCTCGAACTTCTTGAGCACCGCGGTCTCCCAGGCATCCGGCGCGTTGTCCGGGTTGCGCGGCTTGAGGCTGGTGCGCGCGACGCGCCAGCCGCGCTCGCTCCCGGCCTTGGCCGCGATCTCCGGTGCCTTGGTGTTGCACACGGCGATGGCGTTGACCGCGCCGCCGTCCTGCATCGCCGCCTGCAGCTCGCCGAGCAGCTCGCCCATGAATGCCTTGACGACCGCGCGACTCGCGTCGGCGCGCGCGCCGGTGTCCTCCGCCATGGCCGGCGTCGTCAGCATGCCGAGGATCAACATCGCGTTCAGTGCGGATCTCATGCGCGTCTCCTTGTCGAATCGGGAAGTGAATGGCTGACAGTATACCGTCTGCGGCAATGCGGCGGACTGCGGCCGCAGGTCGCACCGGGGCGCGGCGCCGGCGGCGCGCGCTCAGAGCGCCGGCGCCAGCGCCTCGATGCGGTTCGGGCCGGCGACCCGGGCGCGGTGCAGGGCGTAGCCGGCGCGCTCGATGAGGCTGGCGGTCGACTCGCCGGGCTTGTACCAGGTGAGGCCGGTCGAGAAGGTCGGCACCGACAGGCACCGGCCGCCGTGCTGGTAGTGTATGCCGTTCACCTGGGCCTGGACCTTGCGCAGCGCCGACAGCGCCTGCTCGCGGCCGGTGTCGGGCAGCAGCACCGCGAATTCGTCCTCGCCGTAGCGCGCCACGACGTCATAGGAGCGGAAATGCGCCAGGATCTGATCGGCATAGGCGCGGATCACGGCGTCGCCGGCGTCGCGGCCGACGTAGTCGCGGATGTTGTCGAAGCGGTCCGGATCGATGATCGCCAGCGACAGCGGACAGCCGTAACGCTGGGCGCGCCCGGCCTCGGCCTCCAGGCGGCGCAGGAAGGCGGCGCGGTTGGGCATGCCGGTGAACTCGTCGGTGAGCGCGACCGCGCGCACTTTGCCGATCTCGACATGGATGGCGGCGTGGCGCGCCTTCATGGCCTCGAGGAAATCGGTCGCCGCGCGCAGCTTGCGGTCCAGGCCCTGGTGGCCCTGGATCAGCTCCTCGGTGCCTTCCACCAGGATGCGGCGCAACGCGTCGAGATCGGCAAGCGCCTGCGCCTCACGCAATGCCAGCTGCACGGTCTTGAGGTGCGCGACGAAATCGAGGTTCTGGTCGTGCGCCTGGCCGATCTTGGCGGCAAGGTTCGCCTGCAAGGCCTCGATCTCGTCGCGGGTTCGCTCGAGGTCGATGCCGCGCAGCGCGGCCGGCGGATGCGCCGAGCCGTTGGCCGGCCCGATGCCGCTCAGCGGGTGGTCGGCGGCGCGGCGCATGAAGCCCGGCGGCTCGCGCTTCGACCACAGCACCGAGGCGACGTGCTGCTCGAAGCCGGCGGCATCGACGCCGGGCGCCTCCGCGGCGCGCGCCTCGTTCCGGACGCCGAGATGCGCCGCCAGGCGCTGTTGGGCGATGATCGCCCTGACGCGCGTGGCCGGGTCGCTCTTCGCGTCCTTGACGTACTTTTGCAGCAGCGTGTGCACGAAGTCGACGAAGGCGCAATCGACGGCGTCGCGTATCGCGCCGTGCTCGCGGCTGCCGCGCTCGATCTGCGCATGGAGCTTGAGCCCGTCGGCGCTGAGTCGAAGACCGCTCAACAGCTGGATGATTTCGTCCGGAGATCCGGCATCGAGCGGCCGGGTCTTGTTGTCGTTCACGTCGCCTCCTCGGTGCGTTCCGGTCACCGGTCCGGCGCCCCCGCGCCGGTGCACCCCCTGGGAGGCAATCTAACCCGGCGCGCCGGAAAGCACAATCTCAATCCCGTGGAGGAAACTCGAACCGGCGCTCAGCCGGCCGGCAGCGCCACGATCGATTGATTGCGGCCGCGCAGCTTGGCGTGGTCGAGCGCCTCGTCGGCGCGTTTGAGCAGGGTCGCCGATTTCTCGCCGGGCGAGTACAACGTGAGCACGCTGGAGAAGGTCGGCAGCGGCAGGCTCTGGCCCTGGAAGCTCAGCACCGTCTCGGCGGCGCGTTTCTGGGCTTTTTCCAGGGCGCGGTTGGCGCCTTCCTTCTGGGTGTTCGGAAACAGCACCGCGAACTCGTCGCCGCCGTAGCGCGCCACCACGTCGTAGGCGCGGAACTGCGACAACACCTCGCGCGTGTAGCAGTGCAGGACGGCGTCGCCGGCGTCGTAGCCGTGCCGGTCGTTGACGGTCTTGAGATCGTCGACGTCGATGATCGCCACTGCCAGCGAAAAGCCGTAACGCCTGGCGCGGCCGATCTCGCCGTCGAGGTGGCGCAGGAAGGCGGCGCGGTTCGGCAGGCCGGTGAGCTCGTCGGTCAGGCTGTACTTGCGCGCCTTGTGCAGCGCGTCGCGCAACTGGCGGCGGTCGCTGTGCATGACCTTGAGGTAACTGGTGGTGTCGTGCAGCCGGTCGCCGAGGGTCTGGTGGCCGTCGATCAGTTTCTCGATGCCGTCAACCAGCGCGCCGCGCAGATCGTCGACGTCGCCGCCCGACTGCTGCAGGGTCATGAGGCTGGATTTGAGCAGCGCGTCGAACTCGCGGTTGCGCGCGATCGCTTCGGCGACATTGCGCGCCAGGCGGATCTGCAGAATGTCCAACTCATCGTTGTCGGCGTCGCCGCGCGGCACGGCGGGCGGCGGCCTGTCCGCGACGATCTCCGGCCGGCGCGGCGGCGCGGCGGCGCGCGCTGCCTTCCCGCGCCCGGCCTCGGCCGCCGGGGCGGCGGGTCGGGCACGGCGCGGCGGCGCGGACGGCGCCGCCGGGGTGGACGCCGGTGTCGCGGGCCGCGGGCGCGCCTGGGCGGCGGCCAGGACGCGCGGGCTGACGACCGGCGTCGGCGTGCCGGCGGGCAGGAACGGCAGCAGCCGCTGTTGCAGCAGCCGCGCCTTCACGCGCGTCGCGCCGTCGATCTCGGGATTCGCCAGGTAGTTGGCCAGCAGCTTGTAGAGGAAGGCGAGAAAGGCGTGCTCGAGCTTGCCGTCGGCGCCGATGTACTTCTTCAGGGCGCGCTCGATCAGGCTGTACAGCACGACGCCGTCGGCGGTCTGACGCAGACCGTCCAACAGCCGCTTGATGCCCTCGATGACCGCCTTTTGCGATGCTGCCGACGCCTTGCCCGCCAAGCCTGTTTTCTCCGCGTCCCGGTTGTTTCCGGAGGTTTCCTTATATAATAGCCGGCTTTAACGCCGTTGCCGGTCGTCCGGTCCGGCGCCCGGTTTCGCCGGCCCGGTGGCCGGCCGCGCTACGCATCGAGGGGAAGCGGATGAAATCCATGAGCAAGATTTTCCTGACCGGGCTGGCGGCGATCCTGCCGGTCGCGCTGACGATTTACATCCTGGCGTGGTTGGGCGCCACCGCCGAGGGCCTGCTTGGCGGCCTGATCAAGCTGCTGCTGCCGGACTGCTGGTATCTGCCCGGCCTGGGGCTGGTGGCCGGGGTGGCGCTGATCTTCGCCGTCGGCCTGATGCTGCGCACCTGGGTGATGCGCCGGCTTTTCCTGTGGGGTGAGGGGCTGTTGAACCGCATCCCGCTGGTCAAGGCGATCTACAGCTCGATCCGCGACCTGATGGGCTTCTTCGCCGGCGGCAAGGGTCAGGGCTTCAGCCAGGTCGTGCTGGTGCGGGTTGGCGACACCGACATGCGGGTGCTGGGCTTCGTGACGCGCGACGATTTCAGCGACCTGCCGGCGGGCATCGGCGGCCCGGACACGGTGGCGGTGTACATGCCGATGAGCTATCAGATCGGCGGCTACACCGCGATGCTGCCGCGCAGCGCGATCACGCCGGTGTCGATGTCCATGCAGGAGGCGATGCGTTTCGTCGTCACCGGCGGCATGAAATCCAAATCCAACGACCGCCGCTAGCGAACCGTCAGCGCGTCCTTGGGGCGCCTAACAGAATGAAGATGCAGCACCCCCTTTCCCTCATCCCCACCCTTCTCCCAGAGGGAGAAGGGCTTAAAACCCCTCTCCCTCCGGGAGAGGGGAAGGGGTGAGGGCGATTCTTGTGGCGTTGTCCGGTCATTTTGTTAGGCGCTCTTAGAACTTCAGGCGCGAGACGTCGTTACGGACGTGCTCGGCCGAGGCGTCGAACTCTTTTCTCTCTCGGGCGTTGAGCTCGAGCTCGATCACCTTCTCCACGCCTTGCTCGCCGAGCACCACCGGCACGCCCATGCAGATGTCCTGCTGGCCGTATTCGCCGTCCAGGATCGCCACGCAGGGCAGGATGCGCTTGCGGTCGTGGCGGATGGCGTCGACCATGGTGGCGACCGCCGCCGCCGGCGCGTCGTAGGCGCTCGACGTCTTGCGCAGCGCGAGGATCTCGGCGCCGCCCTGGCGCGTGCGCTGGCTGATGCGCTCGATCTGCTCGGGCTTGAGAAAATAGGAAATGGGAATGCCGTTGATGGTGGTGAAGCGCGGCATCGGCACCATGGTGTCGCCGTGGCCGCCCAGCACCATGGCCGAGACGTCCTTGACCGACAGCCCGGTCTCCATGGCGATGAAGCTCGCCATGCGCGTCGAGTCGAGCACGCCCGACAGTCCCAGGATGCGCCGGCGGTCCCAGCCGGTGCGCTTCCAGGCCACGTAGGTCAGCACGTCGACCGGGTTGGTGACGAACAGCAGGATCGCATCCGGCGCCGATTTCTTCGCTTCGTCCACGATCCCGATGATGATCGGCACGTTGGCGTCGAGCACGTCGGAGCGCGACATGCCCGGCTTGCGCGGCAGGCCGGCGGTGACGATGATCAGGTCCGAGCCGGCCATGGCCGTGAGCTCGTTGTGGCCGGTCAGCGTGGTGTCGAAGCCGAACACCGGCGCCGATTCCTGGATGTCCAGCGCCGTGCCCTGCGGCATGCCTTCCTTGATATCGATCAGCGCCACGTGGTGGCACAGCTCGGCCTTGGCGAGATTATGGGCGGTCGATTCGCCGACCCGCCCGGCGCCGACGATGGTGATCTTTTTCATGGCTTCTCCTTTTCCAAGGGCCGTCTTCGGGCGGCGCGCCGTACACTGCGGGGGCTGCGATCGTACCTCTAGTATAGCCAGCCCGGCCAGCGCCTAGTTTCCGACACAGACTCCGTCCGCCGGTATGCCGGGCGCCGGCTGGACGTAATGCGCCGGGTAGGGGGCGCGCGCCAC
Organism: Acidiferrobacterales bacterium; assembly: GCA_036393295.1. Classification (GTDB taxonomy): domain Bacteria; phylum Pseudomonadota; class Gammaproteobacteria; order Acidiferrobacterales; family UBA6901; genus DASWHF01. Next base: position 5,050 of record DASWHF010000109.1, on the reverse strand, counting down.
GCCCGAGGCGATGGCGGCGCGCGCCACGGCCGGCGGCACGCACTGGATCAGACGCGGGTCCAGCGGTTTGGGGATGATGTAGTCCGGGCCGAACGTGAGGGATTCCATCTTGTAGGCCGCCAGCACCTGGGGTGGCACCGGATCGTGGGTGAGCGCGCGCAGCGCGTTGACCGCCGCGACCAGCATCTCGTGGTTGATGCGCGTGGCGCGCACGTCGAGCGCGCCGCGGAAGATGAACGGGAAACCGAGGACGTTGTTGATCTGGTTCGGATAGTCCGACCGCCCGGTGGCCATGATCAGGTCGTCGCGCACCTTGTGGGCCAGCTCCGGGGCGATCTCGGGGTCGGGATTGGACAGCGCGAACACCACCGGTTTGGGCGCCATCGCCGCCAGCATGTCGGGCGACACCAGGTCGGCCGCCGAGACGCCGACGAACACGTCGGCGCCGGTCATGGCGTCCATCAGCGTGCGCTGCTCGGTGGTGTGGGCGAAGCGCTGCTTGTAGATATTGAGATCGGTGCGCCCGGAGTGCACCACGCCCTTGCGGTCGACCACCGTGACGTTCTCGGGTCGCGCGCCGAGCGCCACCAGCAGCAGCATCGAAGTCAGGCCGGCGGCGCCGGCGCCGAGGCAGACGATTTGTGCGTTTTCGATGGTCTTGCCCTGCAGCTCCAGCGCGTTGAGCAGGCCGGCGGCGATGATCACCGCGGTGCCGTGCTGGTCGTCGTGGAACACCGGGATGTCGAGGCGCTCGGTGAGCGCCTGCTCGATGATGAAGCAGTCGGGCGCGGCGATGTCCTCGAGATTGATGCCGCCGAAGCTCGGCGCGATCGCCACCACGGTCTTGATGAACTCGTCGGCGGTGGCGGCGTCGATCTCGATGTCGTAGACGTCGATGCCGGCGAACATCTTGAACAGCACGCCCTTGCCCTCGAGCACCGGCTTGGACGCCAGCGGCCCGGTGTTGCCGAGGCCCAGCACCGCCGTGCCGTTCGAGATCACCGCGACCAGGTTGCCCTTGTTGGTGTAGAGGTAGGCGTCGTCCGGGTTCTTGACGATGGCGCGCACCGGCTCGGCCACGCCCGGGGTGTAGGCCAGCGACAGGTCGGCCTGCGAGGCGCAGGGTTTGCTCGGCGTCACCTGGAGTTTGCCCGGCACCGGATGGGCGTGATAGTGCAGCGCGGCCTGCTTGAATTCTTTTTTCATGGAGCTGTTGTCGTCCGAAGTTCGAAAATCCCGTCAGTCGCCGTCGATGTCCCACATCGCCGGGTGTCGCAGCCTGAGCCGCGGTTTACCGTCGATCACCAGCACCCAGCCACGCGCCGTCAGCGACCGGCCGACCAGCGCCTCGGGGCGGCCGCCGAAGTGGCCGCGCCAGTCGTCGCGGCCGATCATGATGCTGACGGCCGGTCCCAGATCGAAATAATGATACTTGCGGCTCGCGCCGACGCGCGTGACGGTCCCGCGCACCAGCCGGAAACCGGCATCGTCCACCGTCATGCGCCCGGCGTCGCGCGCCGCGAGCTTAGGATTGCCCCAGACGCCGCGCCGTGCCGACCGCGCCCGCGCCTCGGCCGCCTGGAGTGCAGCCAGGCCGTCGAGATTGGGCGGCAGCGCGACCACCCAGGCCAGGCCCTCGGCGACCAGCGTCTCGCGCAGGTCCGGGTGTCCGGGCCGCTCGAGCCGGCCGAGCAGGCGGCCGTAACGGTCGCGCGCCTCGCGGCCCGGCACCAATAATAAGTCGTGGCCGGTCGTGAGCCCGATCAGGCGCTTGCGCGCCGCGGTCGCCCCGGGCTGGTCCGGGCGGCCGTCCTTGCCGAGTTCCGGGGTGTTGATGCCCATGAGCCGCAGGTGGCGCCCGTCGCGCAGGATCAACGTGTCGCCGTCCAGCACCTTCCGGACCTGCACCGGCTCGCCGGCCGGCAAGGCCGGCGCCAGCCCGGCCAGGAGACAAAACAAAAAGGCGCCCCACGGCGCCTTTTTCACAGCGGAACGCAACCGCACCTTGCTACTTCTTGGCGCCCATGCCGTATTTCTGACGGAATTTCTCGACGCGCCCGGCGCTGTCGACGATCTTCTGCTTGCCGGTATAGAACGGGTGGCAGGCGCTGCACACCTCGACGTTGAGCTCATGGCCCAGGGTCGAGCGGGTGGTGAAGCGGTTGCCGCAGGCGCAGCTCACCTGGATTTCCTTGTATTCGGGATGGATACCGGCTTTCATGACGTAAAACCTCGTTTTCGGCCCGTTCCGGGCCTCCAAGGGGCCGGGATATTAAGCAAAACCCGGGTTGGAGGCAAGTGTCGGCGGAAAAGCTGCTTGAGTCTGCCACGGGGAGCACGGGGGACACGGGGGAAGGTCTGGTTTTTCGGCCTCCGGGGATACTACGAGCGTCCCCGGTGTTTCACGCTCTCTCGCCGTGGCCACGGTGCTCTCCAATCGGTCGGTTTGACCCTCAAAGGGTTTTCCCCGTGTCCCCCGTGCTCCCCGTGGCTGATCTTTCCGCCTTACCGCTTCATGCTATCGAAGAATTCGGCGTTGTTCTTGGTCGAGCGCAGCTTGTCGAGCAGGAACTCCGAGGCCTCCATGTCGTCCATCGGGTGCAGCAGCTTGCGCAGGATCCACATCTTCTGCAGCTCGGCCGGGTCGATCAGCAGCTCCTCGCGGCGGGTGCCGGAGCGGTTGATGTTGATCGACGGGTAGGAGCGCTTCTCGGCCAGGCGCCGGTCGAGGTGGATCTCCATGTTGCCGGTGCCCTTGAACTCCTCGTAGATCACGTCGTCCATCTTCGAGCCGGTGTCGATCAGCGCGGTCGCGAGGATGGTCAGCGAGCCGCCTTCCTCGATGTTGCGCGCGGCGCCGAAGAAGCGCTTGGGCCTTTGCAGCGCATTGGCGTCGACACCGCCGGTCAGCACCTTGCCCGAGGCCGGCACCACCGTATTGTAGGCGCGCGCCAGGCGGGTGATGGAGTCGAGCAGGATGATCACGTCGCGCTTGTGCTCGACCAGGCGCTTGGCCTTCTCGATCACCATCTCGGCGACCTGCACGTGGCGGGTGGCCGGCTCGTCGAAGGTCGAGGAGATCACCTCGCCCCGGACCGAGCGCTGCATTTCGGTCACTTCCTCCGGGCGCTCGTCGATCAGCAGCACCATGAGCACGCAGTCCGGGTGGTTGGCAGTCATCGAATGGGCGATGTTCTGCAGCATGACGGTCTTGCCGGCTTTCGGCGGCGAGACGATCAGGCCGCGCTGGCCCATGCCGATCGGCGCCATCAGGTCGATCACCCGGCCGGTGAGGTTCTCGCTGGAGGCGTTGTCGCGCTCGAGCTTCATGCGCCGGTTGGGGTGCAGCGGCGTCAGGTTCTCGAACAGGACCTTGTTCTTGGCCTCCTCGGGCGACTGGTAATTGACCTGGTCGACCTTGAGCAGCGCGAAATAGCGCTCGGATTCCTTGGGCGGGCGGATGGTGCCGCTCACCGTGTCGCCGGTGCGCAGGTTGAAGCGCCGGATCTGGGACGGCGAGACGTAGATGTCGTCAGGCCCGGCCAGGTAGGAGCTGTCGGCCGAGCGCAGGAAGCCGAAGCCGTCCTGCAGGATCTCGACCACGCCTTCGCCGGTGATGTCCTCGCCCTTTTTCGACTGGGCCTTGAGCAGCGCGAAGATCAGGTCCTGCTTGCGCAGGCGGGTGCCGCCTTCGAGGTCCATGGCGGCGGCCATCTCGGCGAGTTCGGTCGGGGGTTTACGCTTGAGTTCGGACAGATTCATAGTGGTTTGTGTCGCAGAATGGGCCACGGGCTTTGGTGGGATGGACACGGGATCGAAGACGGACCCGGGTCACGGCAGGTTGATCGAATAAAGGAGTTGGGTGTTAAGGGAATTATTGACTGCTTGAGAGACAAACATAGCACCAGATCGGGCCGGCGTCCAGAGCCGTGTGAGACCGCCGGCCCGGCGGCGCGGGAGGCTAGAGATTCCCGTCGATGAACGCCGACAGCTGCGATTTGGACACGGCACCGACCTTGGTGGCCTCCACGTTGCCGTTCTTGAACAACATCAGGGTCGGGATGCCGCGGATGCCGTATTTCGGCGGCGTGGCAGGATTCTCGTCGATATTGAGCTTGGCGATCTTCAGCTTGCCGGCGTACTCGTTCGAGATCTCCTCCAGCACCGGCGCGATCATCTTGCACGGGCCGCACCACTCCGCCCAGAAATCCACGAGTACCGGCCCGGGCGCCTTGAGCACCTCGTCGTCGAAAGACGCGTCCGTCACATAGCTGATACCGTTACTCATGCTCGTATGTCTCCGTGTTTAAAGGGTTTCATGCACGCGCGGGCCGTCCCTGGACGATGTGACCGCCGAACAAACGGTATTTGAGCGGAATAGCGGGGGCTTTGCAAGCCGCCCCGCGCGGCCGCCGCGGCAGTCCCCTCCGCGCGGATTTCCTGTTATTCTTGACACACTTAAATGGCGACACACCTCACCGACATACGTTTCGCGGATCTCTCGCTGCCCGAGCCCCTGCTGCGCGGCGTGCAGGACGCCGGATTCGAATTCTGCACCCCGATCCAGGTCGGCACGCTGCCGATTGCGCTGGCCGGGCGCGACGTCGCCGGCCAGGCCCAGACCGGCACCGGCAAGACCGCGGCCTTTCTGCTCGCGGCCTTCAACTACCTCCTGAGCCATCCGCTTGAAGGCGGCGACCCGGCCCCGGCGCGCCGCCGCCCCGGTTCCTCGCCGCGCGCGGTGATGTTGGCGCCCACTCGCGAGCTGGCCATTCAAATCCACAAGGACGCCGAGGCGCTCGGCCGCCACGCCGGCTTCCGTTTAGGCCTGGTCTACGGCGGCACCGGCTATGACTCCCAACGGCGCATGCTGGAGGAAGGCATCGACGTCCTGATCGGCACGCCGGGGCGCATCATCGACTACCTCAAGCAGCATATCTTCGACCTCGATTCGGTCCAGGTCATGGTGCTGGACGAGGCCGACCGCATGTTCGACCTCGGCTTCATCAAGGACATCCGCTTCCTGCTGCGGCGCATGCCGCCGCCGGAA
>DASWHF010000108.1:0-28922 GCA_036393295.1 Acidiferrobacterales bacterium | reverse complement strand
TATAGGCGAGCGACGAATAACCGGTGCCGAAGTCGTCGATGGCGAGCTTGATGCCCAGGGCGTTGAGCGCCGCCAGGATGTCGAGGGCGCGCTCCGGGTTCTCCATCAGCACGGTCTCGGTGATCTCGAACTCGAGGAGGTCGGGCGTCAGCGTGCGGCCGTTGAGCAGCGCTTCGACCTTCTTCGTCAGCGACTCGTCGAGCAGGTCCTTCACCGACAGGTTGATCGCGATCGGCACCCGCATGCCGCGCTGGTGCCAGCGATAGGCCTGTTCCATGCAGGTCTCGAGCATGTGCAGCGTGAGCGGACCGATCATGCCGGTGGTTTCGGCCAGCGGGACGAACTCGTCGGGCGGGATCGCGCCGCGCTCGGGATGCGTCCAGCGCACCAGCGCCTCGACCCCGGTGAGGCGCCGCGACTGCATGCAGATCTTCGGCTGGAAGTGCGCCTGCAGTTGCCGCGTCTGGAGCGCGGCCCGCAGGTCGCTCATCAGCCGCAGGCGGCCCGGGTTCGACGGATCGCTCCGCGGATCATAGACCGCCAGCCCGTGGGTGCCGCGCATGGCCAGCGACAGCGCCACGTCCGCGTGCTGCAGCAGCTCGCGCGCGCTCCGGCCATGCTGCGGGTAGAGCGCCATGCCGATTTTGGCGCCGACCTCGAGCGGCAGCCCCGCCACCTCGAACGGCTCGAGCATGCGCGCATGCAACTGCTCGGCGATCCGGTTCGCGTGCTGGGCGTCGGCCGGGTACAGAACCAGCGCGAAGTCGTCGCCGCCGAGCCGCGCCGCCGTGTCGGACGGGCGCATGACCTGAACCAGCCGGCTGGCGGCCTCGCGCAGCAGCAGGTCGCCGTTGCCGTGGCCGAGGGTATCGTTGATCTCGCGGAAGTGGCTGAGATCGAAGCACAGCAATGCCGCGGGCTCACCGTTTTGCTCGCCGTTGGCGACGCAGTCCTCGAGCTCCGCCAGGAAGCGGGTGCGGTTCGGCAGCTCGGTGAGCGGATCGTAGTAGGCGAGGAAGCGGATACGCTGCTCCGCCTCGCGATGCTCGCGGCGCAGCTCGGCCTCCTTGATCTCGCGCCGTATCGCCGGGATCAGGCGCGCGGGGTGGCTCTTCATGATGTAGTCGTGCGCCCCGGAACGCATCGCCTCGACGGCGATATGCTCGCCGATCGATCCGGAGACGATGATGAACGGCGTGTCGGATTCCCACTGCCGGACGATCCTGAGCGCCTCCAGGCCGTTGAGCTCGGGCATGGTGTAGTCCGTGATGAACAGGTCCCAAGGGCCGGCATCGAGCGCCGCCTGGAGCGCCGCGGGCGTGTCGACGCGCCGGTAGTCCGGCTCGAACCCGGCCTGGCGCAGCGCGCGCACCGTGAGCTCGGTATCGTCCTCCGAGTCCTCGATGAACAATATCTTGATCGGGGTCGCCATGCGGTCACCTCATCGCAGCGGCGCCGGCTCGTTGAGCACCAGCCAGTAGAGGCCGAGATCGCCGATTGCCGCGATGAACTGATCGAAGTCCACCGGCTTGCGGATGAAGCTGTTGGCGCCGAGCCGGTAACTCGCGACGATGTCGCGCTCCTCCTTGGACGAGGTGAGGACCACCACCGGCAGAATGCGGGTGCGGTCATCGGCGCGCAGCGCCTTGAGAACCTCCAGGCCGTCGACCTTGGGCAGCTTGAGATCCAGGAGCACGACCGTCGGGGTGTTCTCCGGGTTACGCCCGGCGTGCGCCCCACGCCCGAACAGGAAATCCAGCGCCTCGGCGCCGTCGCGCGCCACGACCACCCGGTTGGCGATGTTGTTCTTCTTGAGCGCGCGTAGCGTCAGCGCCTCATCGTCGGGGTTGTCCTCAACCAGCAGGATATACTTCTCTTCGGCCATTATCGGTCTCCTGATCCTCCTGTTGCTGTTGTTGTTCGTTTCCGTACTGCGAATCTTCCGGCAAGGTGAACGTGAAGGTGGCGCCCCCGCCCGGCGCGCCCTCGGCGTGGATGTGGCCACCGTGGCGGTGCACCACGCGTTGCACCGTGGCCAATCCGATCCCGGTGCCGGGGAACTCGTCCGGCGAGTGCAGGCGCTGGAAGGTGCCGAACAGCTTGTCGACGTAGGTCATGTCGAAACCGGCGCCGTTGTCGCGCACGCGGAACAGCGGCTCGCCGTTGTCACCGCGCGTCGCCGCGAACTCGATGCGCGCCCCCTCCGTCCGGCCGGTGAACTTCCAGGCGTTGCCCAGCAGGTTCTCGAGCATCACCCGCAGCAAGGCCGGGTCGCCGCGGGTCGTGAGTCCCGGCGCGATGACCGTTTCGACCGTGCGCTGCGGCGCGGACTTTCGGAGCTCGGCGACGATCTCCGCGGCGAGCGTGCTGAGATCGACCGGCACGTGCCGCATCTCGGCGCGCGTGACGCGCGACAGCCGCAGCAGGTCGTCGATGAGCTGGCCCATACGCTGCGTGGCGGCGCGCACGCGTTGCAGGTAATCGTCGGCCTGATCGTCCAGTCGGCCGGCATAGTCCTCGACCAGCGCCTGGCTGAAACCGTCGATGGCGCGCAACGGCGCGCGCAGGTCGTGGGAGACGGAATAGCTGAAGGCCTCAAGCTCGCGGTTGGCGGCGGTGAGCTGCGCCGTGCGCTCGCGCACGCGCCGCTCCAGGTCGGCGTTGAGCCGGCGGATCTCGTCCTCGGCGCGCTTGCGTTCGGTGATGTCGCGCAGGATGGCGGTCATGACGGTCTCGCCGTTGTGCTCGAGCTTGGAGATGGTGACGACCGCCGGAAACTCGCCGCCGTCCTTGCGGCGGCCCTGGATGTCGCGCTGCGCGCCCATCTCCCGCGAAAGTTCGTTGCCAGCCGCGAAACGCCGCACCTGCCCGCCGTGACTCGCGGCATGACGCGCCGGCAGCAACATCGCGAGCGAGCGGCCGACCACCTCGTCCGGGCGGTAGCCGAAGATCGCCTCCGCGCCGCGGTTGAACAGCAGGATCTTCTGGTCGGTGTCGATGCTGATCACGGCGTCGGGGGCGTTGCGCAGGATGTCGGCGAAGCGGGCGTCGGCCAGCCGCCGCTCGTCCTCCACCGCGTGCAGGCGGCGGTCGCGTGCCTCCAGGGCGGTCGCCATCTCGTCGAAGGTCTGCGCCAGCCGGCCGAACTCGCCGCCGGCGTGCGACATGCCGGTGCGCGCGCCGAGGTCGCCGCCGCCGAATTTGCGTGCCGCTTCGATCAGCGCCGCGGCCGGACGCAATACCAGGATGTGGCTGCCCCAGCGGACGGCCAGCAGCACGACCGTCGCGATGATCGCCAGCAGCACAAGGCTGCGAGCCAGCATGCGATCGACGTCGGCGTAGGCGACCGCGGTCGGGATGCCGGCGCTGATGTAGACCTTGTTGTCCGGACTGAAGGCGAAGGGTGTGTAGACGTACAGGCGCTCGACGCCGTCCACGCCGCGCGATTCGGTCGTGCCCTCGCCGTTGTGTGTCAGGATGGCCTGGACCAGCGGCGCCGACGGCAGCGTCTTGCCGACCCAACGATCCGGGTCCGGGTGGCGTGCCAGCATCGTTCCCCGGGGGTCGAGGACGGTGAGGGTCGAGCCTTCAGGAAGCGGGGTTTTCGCGATGACGCGCGCCAGCCAGGAAGCCATGTCGAGGGCGACGAACACGACGCCCGTGAGCGTGCCGGCGGAATCGAACAAGGGGTAGGCGACGTTGATGCCCGACTTTCCGGTGACCCGGCCGACCTGGTAGTCACCGATCACGATACCGCGGGTCTGCACGGCCCGCCGGAAATACTCCCGATCGGCGAGATTGACCGGCGCGCCGAACGGCAGCGCGCTGCACCGCAGGTTGCCGTCGGGATCGATGACGCCGAGATTGGCGTAGTGCGGCTGGTGCCGGAGCATGCCGGCAAAGCTGCGATTGCACAGCGCCGCCTGGTTGCGGTGCGTGACGAAGGGCAGCTGCGCCAGCCCGAGGAGCTGCTGCTGCGCCGACTCCATGAGCGCGCGATGCTCGGCGGCGACCAGGCGGATGAGCCAGAGCGCGTCACCGCGGGCGCGATCCGCGGCCGCGGTGCGTTGCTCCGCGAACGTGTAGAGAATGAGACCGAAGGCCGGCAGCAGCACGAAGGCGATCAGCAGCAGGAGCCGCCCGCGCAGCCCGGAGGGCGCCAGCCAGCGCACCGGGGACGCGTGTTGCTCTCCGGATGCCTTGGCCATGCATGCCTCCCTGGTAGGACAGGCGCGGACGGTGGGTTCGCAAGAACGGCGGCGGACTCGACGCGCTGAAGCGGACTGCTGTGGACGGCTAATTTCTTCCAATATAGGTCAGGTACCCGAGGGACCGCAAGAAATCGCGGAGGTACTGACCGATTGGTTAGTGCGCTCGTGGCGGTTTCACCGTCGCGGACGGCCCCGGCCGGGTGCCGCGGGTGCCCGGGCGCAGTCATGGGTGGCGAAGCCGGCACAGTCGGACACGAGGTTTTCGGGGCGGAGGGTGGGGCGGCTTGACGGATACCGCGCGCCGGCTGGGTGGGCGGGGGGCGACTCGACTGAACTCCCGGGGGCTGGTCAGCGCCGCCCGCGGGACTTCCGGTATTCCTCGCGCAACGCCTTGCGCTCCTGCGGGCTCATGCGTTCGTAGCGCTGGCGCTCGCGTTCCACGTCGCGGCGCTCGTCGTCGCTCAGGTTCCGGTAACGCTGGGCGCCGGACCGCAGGCGCGCCTTCTGATCCGGCGAATAGCCCTGCCACTGCTCGCGGTGCTCGCGCAGCAGGCGCTGCTCCTGCGGATCGAGCGTGCCCCAGTCGTCCTGGGCGGCGACCCACAGCCGATCGTGCATGCCGGCGCGCGTGCCGGCCTCGACCGGCGGGGCGGCGAGCGTGCCGGCGGGCAGCAGTATCGCGATGAGCAGCAGCGTCTTCATGATCTTTAAGAATGATTTCCCCGGTCCGTGACCTTCTCGCGTTCGCGCGCCAGCCACAGATAGAAATCGAGATCGTCGTAGAGATCCGGCACCGGCTCCTGGCTTGCCAGCTGCGGCAGGCCCTCGGCCGGGCGTTCCGCTTCCAGCGCGAAGAATATACCGATGCCGACGAGCAGCGACAACGCCGCCCCGGCCAGCGCCAGGCGCGGCGCCCGGGCAGCCGGCCGGCCACCGGCGCCGGCCAGCGCCGCGCGGCGCCGTGTGCGCAACGCGCTGCTTACGGCCGGCGGGTCCATGCGCTCGTCGAGCGCGGCGCGCACGCGGTCGGCGACGCCGTAACGGGTTCGGCACCCGTCGCAGCCGCCGAGATGATCGAGCAGCACCCGGCGGCGTTCCGGCGCATCGTCCAGCAGCCCGGCACGCAGCCGGTCGAGCGCATCGGCGTCGGGATGGATATTACGGTAGGGATCGGAGCTTTTCATGGTTCCATACCTCTGCGAGGTTCGCGCGCAGCGCCTTGAGCGCGCGGAAGTGATGCTGCTTCACCGTGCCCTCGGTGCAGCCGAGGATCGCGGCGGTTTCCTTGATGCTCAGCTCCTGCCACTCGCGCAGCAGGAACACCTGGCGTTGCCGCTCCGGCAGCCCGGCCACCGCGGCGTCGATGGCGGCGCGCTGGCGCTGCGCGTGCAGCGCGGCGTCCGGCCCCGGATTGGCGGCGACCGGCTCGCGGTAAGTCGTCGCCGGCGCCTGATCGGTTTCCGCGTCGTCCGCGTCGGCGCCGCCGAGGCCGAACACGGCCAGCACCCGATTCGCACCCTCGCGCACCCGCCGCCAGCGCCGCACGTCGTTGATGCGGTTCGACAGGATGGTGAAGAACAGCGCCGGCCATTCCGATTCCGCGCGGCCGGCGTACTTTTCGACCAGCTTGAGCATGCTGTCCTGCACCACGTCCAGGGCCTGATCGTGATCCCAGAGCGCGGCGCGCGCGATGCGATAGGCGCGCTGCTCCACGCCCGCGAGGAAGCCCTCGAGGCCGGCCGGGGTATCGCCGGTCGCATGGGTCACGATCGTCTTCCTCGCCTGCGCGCTGGGCGGGGCCGCGTGCGCCGCCCGGGCGTCCTGCCCGCGCGGTGCGGCCTCATCCAGCGCGTTCGACATTCTTCGGCATGGCGTACTCGCCGGGTTCACGGATGATCAGCGGCGGCCGTGACGGTCCCGGTCGCGATGGCGGTGATCGACCTGGCCGGTGTGGCGCTTCCAGTCGCCGTGGCCGCGGCGCCAATTATAGTGCGGCGGATGCTTCGACACATGCTTGAAGTGGTGCTTGTGGTAGTACACCACCGGCGGGCCGTAGTAATACACCGGCGGCGGTGCATAGCGCACCCCGGCATAGCCGTGGATCGGCACGCCGATCTGGACGCTGATGCCGACGCGGCTGTCGCCGGCCTGTGCCGGCGCGGCCCCCAGCAGGGTCGCGGCGAGCACTGCGGTTCCCAGGCCAAGCAGCGGTTTCTTCATGACTTTTCCCTCCGGTTGGGGCCCGGCGGTGCGGGCCTGTACTGGGGATAACGACAGCCGCGGGGAAAAGGATGACAGCGGGGGTCAGCGGCTGCCGCCGCCGGTGACCCGCCGCAACACGCGATCCAGGCGCCGGGTGCTGAGCAGCCGCTTGAGGCCGGCGAACAGATGGGCCGGAAAGGTCACGCGATAGCGCAGCCGCGGGCGGCGGGATTCGAGGGCGTGGACCACCTTGGCGGCGACCGCCTTGGCCGGGAGCGTGAAGGGCAGGGGCTTTTGTCCCCCCAAGCGCTTTTCCACGGCCGCGTAGTATTCGCGGTGGGCACTGTGCTCGCGGTCGATGTTGGCCTTGAACGCCGCATAGGCGTTCTCGCGGAAGCGGCTTACGATCGGGCCGGGCTCGACCAGGATGACCTGAATGCCGCTGCCGGCGAGCTCCAGGCGCATCGTGTCCGACAGCGCCTCGAGCGCGTGCTTGCTGGCGTTGTAGGCGCCGCGGTAGGCGAGCGACACGTAGCCGAGCAGCGAGCTGATCTGGACGATGCGACCGTGTCCCTGGGCGCGGAACACCGGCATCAGCCGGTTGGTCAGCTCCTGGGTGCCGAACACGTTGGTCTCGAACTGGGCGCGCAAGGCGTCGCGGCTCAAGTCCTCGACCGCGCCCGGCTGGCCGTAGGCGCCGTTATTGATCAGGGCGTCGAGCCGCCCGCCGGTCGCGGCCAGCACCGCCGCCACCGCCGACGCGATCGATGCGCTGTCGCTGAGATCCAGCACTTGCGTCTCGAGGCCGGCCTGCGCGAGCCCGGCGCGGTCCGGGTCCCGGCGTACGCCGGCGAACACCCGATAGCCGCGCGCCTGGAGGGTGAGGGCAACGGCCCGCCCGATGCCGGACGAGCAACCGGTGATCAGGACTGTTCTGCTTTTTTCCGTCATGATGCCGAGGGGGACTGAAGTCGGCGCAATATAGCGGACTCATGCCGTGGCTGCCAGGCGGCGGCGTCCGCTGCGCCGCGAGACGCCGCGCCGCGACATCGTCACATCAGGAGCGCGCCGTCGCCGGTGCGGCCGGTGTGTGCCAGACTGTGACAATAGACGGCCGCCGGCTGGCGGCGGCGCCCGAACCGGCGGGGTGGGTGGTGACGATGAACGCGCGCATCGAGGTGAGCGAGGACGCGGCCGCGGCCTTGCCGCTGCTGGCCGGCTGCCGGGCGGCGGTCGCCGCGTCGCCCGCCGCGGCGGACGCGCTCGCGCAGCGCGCCGACGGCGCGGTGCTGGTGCTGGGCGCGGCCGCCGCGCGCGCCGTGCTCGCGCAGCCGCCGGCCGGCGACTGGGTGATCCTGCTGTGGCTCGCCGACGGCGCCGTGCCGCCCGATTTGCGCGAACCGGAGCGCATCGTCGGCGTCCTGGCGCCGGCCACCGGCGCCGACGCGGCGCACGCGATGATCCGGACCGCGCTCCGGATGCTCCAGGCGCTGGCCGCGTCGCGCAGCGAGCGCCGGTTCGAGCGCGTGCTCGAGATCGGTCGCGCGCTGGCGGCGGAAAAGGATCTGGACACGCTGCTCGGGATGATCCTGACGCATGCGCGCGCGCTGAGCGGCGCCGACGGCGCGTCGATCTACACGCGCGACCGCGACGGCCGGCTGTTCTTCCGGCTGTGGCAGAACGCCTCGAACACCGGCACGGCCGAGGCCCAGCGCGCGCTGGTCGGCGAGTACAGCATCGCCGGCTATGTGGCGCGCAGCGGCGAGGTGGTGAATATCGAGGACGCCTACCGCATCCCGGCATCGGCGCCGTACCGCTTCAACCCGGCGTCCGACCATGCCATCGGCTATCGCACCCGCTCGATGCTGACCGTGCCGCTCACCAACAAGGCCGACGAGGTGGTCGGTGTCCTGCAGCTCATCAACCGCAAGGACGATCCGGACGCGCGGCTCGCCGGGCCGGAGGACGTCGAACGCCGGGTGCGGCCGTTCGACGCGCAGAGCCTGGAGCTCGCCCTGGCGCTCGCCGGCCAGGCCGGGGTGGCGCTCGAGAACACCCACCTGTATGCCGAGATCGAGCGGCTGTTCGAGGGCTTCATCCGCGCCTCGGTGCAGGCGATCGAGGCGCGCGATCCGACCACCGCCGGCCATTCGTTCCGCGTCGCCGCCTTCACCGAGCGGCTGGCGGTCGCGGTCGACCGCAGCGGCGAGCCCGATCTGCGCGCGCTCACCTTCAGCCGCGAGCAGCTGCGCGAGCTGCGCTACGCGGCGCTGTTGCACGATTTCGGCAAGGTCGGGGTGCGCGAGGACGTGCTGGTCAAGGCGAAGAAGCTCAAGCCCGCACAGCTCGAGCTGCTCGAGCAGCGCTTCCGCTACGCACGATTGAGCGTCGCCTGCCAGGCCTACCGGCAGCTGCTGGACGTACACCAGCTCGCGCCGCTGTCGGCCGGGGAGTTCGCGCAACGCCGCGCCGAGCTGGAGCGCGCGGTGCACGCCGAGCACCAGCGCCTCGACGAGTATCTGCATCTGGTACTGCGCGCCAACGAGCCGAGCGTGCTGCACGCCGACGCGCCCGCGGCGCTGCGCGAGCTGCTGGCCTACCGGTTTCCGGACGGCGCCGCCACCGCGCCGCTGTTGCACGACTTCGAATTCGGCGATCTCACCGTGGCCAAGGGCAGCCTGTCCCCGGCGGAGCGGGTCGAGATCGAGTCGCACGTGAGTCACACCTTCCAGTTCCTGAGCCTGATCCCCTGGACCCGCGACCTCGCCGCGCTGCCCGACATCGCCTACGCGCATCATGAGAAGCTCGACGGGTCCGGCTATCCGCGCGGCCTCACGCACGACGCCATCCCGGTCGCCTCGCGCATCATGACCATCGCCGACATCTACGACGCGCTCACCGCACCCGACCGGCCCTACAAGCGCGCCGTCGGCCCGGAGCGCGCGCTCGACATCCTGCGCGAGGAGGCGGAGCGGGAGAAGCTCGATGCGCGGCTGCTGAAGGTGTTCATCGATGCCGGCGCCTGGCGACCGGTAAGTGACGCCGATACCGGCAGGTATGATTGATTGGCCACGGGGATCACGGGGAACACTGGGTGAATAATGTATAACCCCCGTGTCCCCCGTGATCCCCGTGGCCAATTCAATCCCGCTGGCGGGCACGCGGCGTCAGTGCGTCTCCAGCCGCTTGAGCTCGGCGAGGATGTCGAGCACCAGCTTCTCGCCCTGCGGCCCCATTCCCTTGGTCAGCTTCTCCGGCTCGCGTTCGCCCTTGACCAGCGGGTTCATGACGCCCGACAGGCGCGCCATGTCGCCGCCGGACTGGAGCATCTGCTGGGCCATGGCGGCGAGCATCTGCAAGGCGGCGATGTCGCCGCGACCGACGGCATGGATCATGGCGGCGAGCGCCGGCGCCGCCTGGGCGGGATCGGGTTGGGCGTTGAGGTCGGGGAGGGTGTTCGGATCCTGCAGGCCACGCAGGATGGAGTCGGCGATGACGCGATCCTCCTCGTCGAGCGGCTTGAGCAGCGCCGCGTCGCGCCGGCCCTTGAGGATCTGGCGGATGGCGTGCGCCAGGTCCAACCAGCCGTTGTCCTCGGCCTGCTTGAGAATCGTCTCCAGGTCCGGCACCTGGCCGGGGTTCTGGCAGGCGATCACGACACGATGGATGAGGCCGGCATGGGCCTGGCGGATTTGTTCGGTCTTCTCGGGCAGCGCGGCCATGGTACCCCCAAAACGTCGCTCGCGGTGCCGCCATCCTAGCACAGCCGCCGCCGAATGGGCCTGCCGCGGGCCGTCGCGATGGTTTACACTACGCGCTTTTCGGCAGGTCCGGGAGCAGTAAATGGGTAACAAGCTGCGCGTCGGCGTGGTCGGGGTCGGGTATCTGGGCAGGATCCACGCGCGCATCTACGCGCGCATGCCGGAGGTCGAGCTGGTCGGCGTGGTCGACACCGACGCCGACGTGGCCGAAGCGGTCGCCACGGAGGTCGGCTGTCCGGCGCATACCGAGGCCTCCGCGCTGCTCGGCCGGGTCGACGCGGTCAGCATCGTCGTGCCGACGGTGTATCACCTCGCGGTCGCGCGGCCGTTCCTGGAGGCCGGCGTGCACATGCTCATGGAGAAGCCGCTGGCACCGGATTACGCCGAGGCGCTCACGCTGGTGGAGCTGGCCGAGCGTTCCGGCGCGGTCTTCCAGGTCGGCCATCTGGAGCGTTTCAACGCTGGCGTGATGGCGCTGGCCGAGCAGGTGCGCGAGCCGCGCTTCATCGAGGTGCACCGGCTCGGCAGCTTCGTCGAACGCGCCACCGACGTCGACGTGGTCACCGACCTCATGATCCACGACATCGACATCATCCTGGCGCTGGTCAAGGCGCCGCTGCGGGACATCGCCGCGACCGGCCTGCCGGTGCTCACCGAGCATGTCGACATCGCCAATGCGCGCCTCGAGTTCGAGACCGGCGCGGTCGCCAACGTCACCGCCAGCCGCGTGTCGAACAAGAAACAGCGCCGCATCCGCGTGTTCGGCGATCACAGCTACTACGGCCTCAACTACATCGATCAGCAGATCGACGTGGTGCGCGCCAAGCCGAACCCGGAGGGCGGGCGCGCCGAGATCGTCACCGAAACCCTCAAGATCGAACCGCGCCAGCCGCTCGACGCCGAGCTCGCGGCCTTCGTGCAATGCATCCGCACCGGAACGCCGCCGCTGGTCGGCGGCCGCATCGGTCTGCAGGCGCTCGACGTCGCCCTCAAGGTCAAGGAGAAAATCGCTTCATGTCTGAAACCGTAAGCCCGATTCCGTTTCTCGATCTCAGCAAACAGTTCCAGGGGCTGGAGGCCGAGTGGCTCGACATGCTGCGCGCCACCGGCCGCGCCGGCAGCTTCGTCCTCGGCCCCAACGTGCAGGCCTTCGAGAAGGAGTTCGCCGCCTACGTCGGCGTCAAGCACGCGATCGCGGTCGCCAACGGCACCGATTCGCTGGTGCTGTCGCTGCGCGCGCTCGGCATCGGCCCCGGCGACGAGGTCATCACCACGCCCTTCACCTTCTTCGCCTCGGCCGAATCGATCAGCACGGTCGGCGCCACGCCGGTGTTCGCCGACATCCTGCCCGGCAGCTTCTGCCTCGATCCGGAGAGCGTGGCCGGGCGCGTCGGCCCGAAGACCCGCGCCATCATGCCGGTGCACATCTTCGGTCACGCCGCCGACATGGACGCGCTCATGGACATCGCCCGCAGCCGCAAGCTGGCGATGGTCGAGGACTGCGCCCAGGCCTTCGGCGCGCGCAGCGGCGGCCGGGTGGTGGGGTCGATCGGCGACGCCGGCAGCTTCAGTTTCTACCCGACCAAGGTGCTGGGCGGTTACGGCGACGGCGGCATGGTGACGACCGACCGCGACGACGTGAACGATCACATCCGCCGGTTGCGCAACCACGGCGCGGTGCGGCCCTTCATCCATACCGAGATCGGCTGCAACAGCCGGCTCGACGAGGTGCAGGCGGCGGCGCTGCGCCTCAAGCTGCGCACCATCGACGCCGATATCGCCGCGCGGCGCGCGGTCGCGGCGCGCTACACCGGGCTGTTGACGGGCGTGCCCGTCACGCCGCCGACGGCGCACGTCCCCGACGCGCATGTTTACAATCTCTACACCCTGCGCGCGCCGCGGCGCGACGCGCTGCGCGAGGCCCTGACGGTGCAGCAGATCGGCAGCTCGCAGTGTTATCCCGAGGGCCTGCACCGGCAGGACGTGTACAAGCACCTGGGCTACGCGCGCGGCAGCCTGCCGGTCTGCGAGCAGGCCTGCACCGAGACCCTGTCGCTGCCGATCTATCCGGGCATGCCGGATGCGCATATCGAGCGGGTGTGCGCGGCGATCCGCGCGTTTCTGGGGTGAAGCGGGTTTGCGGCGCGTGCCGGCGCGATACGCGCGGCGAGCGCGTTCAGCCGCCGCTGCCGTAGGCCGCGAAGAACTCCTGCGGGATCTCGCACTCGCCCGGCCCGCAGGGGCGGATGCGCAGCCGGTTGGACGCGACGAAATCCATCAGGAAGCGGAAGGCCTCGGGCCGCGCGTCGCGCAGTCCAATGTCGACCACCAGGCATTTGCAGCCGTCGATGATTTCGGTGTGCAGGAACTCGAGCTGGCGCCGGCGCCGGTCGGCGCTGCGATAGGTCAGGCGATGCTGGCGGCGGTCGTCGCCATACAGCGACAGGCTGTCATGGAGCCGTTCGATCCAGTCGCCGGGCCGGAACGGCTTGCCGTCCAGCGTGATCCCCTCGATCACGAACTTCGCCTGTCTGTCAGTCATGGGCCCCAAGCCAGCTTGTTATCGGTCTGCGCCGTCCCGGTCATGCAATCCCACCCTCCAACCCGTCGGGCACCCGGAATTTAGTGCAAGAACTATTCCATGCCGACAGGCTGCGGGTCGGGCGCGGGCATGCCGGCGCGTGCGCCCGCCAAGGCCTCGCGCAGTCCGGCGGCGCCGCGGCGGCGGACCTTTTCAGTCAGTCCGGTGACGATTTTGCGCACCACGGCCGGCCCGTCGTAGATCAGGGCGGTGTAGACCTGGACCAGGTCCGCGCCGGCGGCCAGTGCCTCCCAGGCGTCCTCGGCGCTGGCGATCCCGCCCACACCGATGATCGGCACCCGGCCGTGCAACTCGGCGCGCAGGCGGGCGATGACGTGCAGCGACAGGGTGTGCAGCGGCCGCCCGCTCAAGCCCCCGGATTCGCCGGCCGCGGGCACCGGCACCAGGCCGGGGCGGGTGACGGTGGTGTTGGTGGCGATGACGGCGTCGAAACCGTGATC
Organism: Acidiferrobacterales bacterium; assembly: GCA_036393295.1. Lineage (GTDB taxonomy): Bacteria > Pseudomonadota > Gammaproteobacteria > Acidiferrobacterales > UBA6901 > DASWHF01. The sequence goes on along the minus strand of DASWHF010000108.1, from coordinate 15,706 downwards.
GACCACCAGCCGTGCGATATCGGCCAGTGCCGCATCGTCCAGATCCGGCGCGATCTTGAGGGCGAGCGGCGTGTAGCGCCCGTGCTCGGCGGCGAGCGCGCCTTGCTCGCGCTTGAGCGCGTCGAGCAGCGCCGCCAGCGGGCCGCGCTCCTGCAGGCCGCGCAGGCCGGGCGTGTTCGGCGAGGACACGTTGACCGCCACGTAGTCGGCGAGCGCATAGACCGCGCGCAACGCGCGCCGGTAGTCGTCGAGCGCGGCCTCGGCCGCGGTGTCGCGGTTCTTGCCGATGTTGACGCCGATCGGCACGCGCCGCGGTTGGCGCGCGAGGTTGGCGAGAAAGACGTCGAGCCCCGGGCTGTTGAAGCCCATGCGGTTGATGAGCGCGGCGTCGTAGCGCAGGCGGAACAGGCGCGGACGCGGATTGCCGGGCTGCGGCCGCGGCGTGACGGTGCCGAGCTCGACGAAGCCGAAGCCGAAATCGGCGAGCGCCGCCGCGACGCGCGCCTGCTTGTCGAGCCCGGCGGCGAGCCCGACCGGATTGGGGAAGCGCAGGCCCATGCACTCGACCGGCAGCGCCGGCGTGCGCCCGGCGTTGAGCATGCGATTGAGCGCGGCGACGCCGGGCACGCGGTAGGCGGCGGCCAGCAGGCCGAGCGTCAGCGCATGCGCGGTCTCGGGATCGAGGGCGAACAGCAGCGGGCGGATCAGCTTGTACACCACACGTAAAGTAAAGAGAAAAGAAGAAAGAGTAAAGAGGAAAGAGGAAAGAGGAAAGAGGAAAGAGGAAAGAGGAAAGAGGAAAGAGGAAAGAGGAAAGAGGAAAGAGGAAAGATGGTGGGATACTTTAGGTTTTTTTCTCTCTTTCCTCTTTCCTCTTTTCTTTGAAGTAATGATCAGAACTCCTCATCGGCGCGCAGGTAACGCCACTGCCCGAGCGGCAGGCCGCCGAGTTTCACGCCGCCGATGCGCACGCGCTTCAGGCCCGTGACCTCAAGGCCGACCAGCTCGCACATGCGCCGGATCTGGCGCTTGCGGCCCTCGGTCAGCACGAAGCGCAGCTGGTCGCGGTTCTGCCAGTCCACCCGGGCGGGCTTGAGCGGCTTGCCGTCGAGGCTCAGGCCGTGACGCAGGCGCGCGAGCCCGGCGGCGTCGAGCTCGCCCTCGACCCGCACCAGGTATTCCTTCTCGATGGCGCTGTCGGCGCCGATCAGGCGCTTGGCGATGCGGCCGTCCTGGGTGAGCACCAGCAGGCCGGTGGAGTCGATGTCGAGCCGGCCGGCGGGCGCCAGCCCGCGTTTGTGCGCCGGCGTGAAGGCGCGGCCGCGCTCGCGGTCGAACTGGGTGTCGGCGCGGATCAGGTCGACCGCCGGCGCGTAGCCGTGCTCGGCCTGCGCCGAGACGTAGCCGACCGGCTTGTGGAGCAGGATGGTGACGGATTCGCGCTGGTGGCGTTGCGCGCGCCGGTCGAGCCGGATGTCCTGCTGCGGTGAGATCCGGGTGCCGAGCTCGGTCACGCGTACGCCGTCCACGAACACCAGGCCCTGCTCGATATAGCGGTCGGCCTCGCGGCGCGAGCACAGGCCGCGCTCGGACATGAGCTTGGACAGCCGGACTTTCTCGGTCATCGGGCACCGGGGCGTGCGGGGTGGATGCGTATGTTAGCGTGACGCGGGCGGCGCGGGGAGTTATTCTGACCCCAAACAACAGGCCGCGGCCGGCGTGCACCGGGCGAGCGGCGACGGGAGGGGCGATCGCCGTGATCCTGGAGATCAAGCTGCTGGTGCTGATGGGCGTGGCCAACGGCGCGCCCATCGTGGCGCGCTGGCTGTTGGGCCGGCGCGCCGCCTGGCCGCTGGACGGCGGGCTGCGTTTCGTCGACGGCCAGCCGCTGTTCGGCGCCACCAAGACGCTGCGCGGTCTGCTCGCCGCGGTCGCCGCCTGCACGGCGTGCGCGCCGCTGCTGGGTTTCGCCTGGACCACCGGTTTACTGATCGGCCTGTTCGCGATGCTTGGCGACCTGGCGGCGAGCTTCGTGAAACGCCGACTGCGCCTCACGCCGAGCAGTCAGGCGCTCGGGCTCGACCAGATCCCGGAGGCGTTGCTGCCGTTGCTCGCGGTGCAGGCGCGGCTGGCGCTCGACGCCTGGCAGATCCTGGCGCTGGTCGCCGTGTTCGCCGCGCTGGAATTGCTGATCTCGCCGCTGCTCTACCGTTTGGGCATCCGTCACAGGCCGTACTGACGCTCAGGCCCGGCGCAGGATGTGCAGGGTGATCTCGGGCGGGCAATTGAGGCGCGCGTTGACGATCGAGGTGCCGGAGCCGACCGAGGTGTAGCCGATCATGTCGCGGTAGCGCCAGCGGCCGGACGCCATGCGGCGCGGGCAGTTGGCGTCCCAGGTCAGCGGGATGCGGCCCGGCAGGCAGATCTGCCCGCCGTGGGTGTGGCCGGACAGCATGAGCTTGAAGTCCGCGTGCGCCGCCAGGCGGTAGGGCTCGGGCGTATGCGACAGCAGGATCGAGACCGCCTCGGGCGGGATGTCGAGCGCGGCCTTCTCGATGTTGTCGGTGCGGTAGTAATGGGCGTCGTCGATGCCGGCCAGGAACACCGTGCCGTCGCCGTTGTCGATCGCCACCGACTCGTTGAGCAGCATGCGTATGCCGAGCGCCTCGAAGCCGGGCACCATGCGGATGCTGTCGTGGTTGCCGAGCACCGCGTACACCGGCTCCTTGAGATGGGCGCGCAGCCGCGCCATGCCTTCGAGCGTCGAGTCGATGGCGCCGAAGGTCTTGGCGCGGTAGTCACCGGTCAGCACGCACAAGTCATAGTCGACCTCGCGCACGCGCTCGATCAGCGTGCCCGGCGTGTCCGGGTCCATGTCGATGTGCATGTCCGACAGCTGCAGGATGGTATAGCCGTCGAAGCTCTGCGGCAGCCCGCGCAGCGCCACCTCGTGCCGGCGGATCTCCAGCCGGTGGGCGTTGCGCCGCCCGCGCCCGTAGAGGCCGGCCAGCCGCAGGCAGTTGCGGATCACCGAATGCACCGAGTACCAGTTTTCCAGGTGGAAGAAACGGATGCCGGGGCGGAACACCAGCGCCTCGTAATCGGCCTCGAGGCCGAGGCGCTGATTGAGGTAGGGCCGGCCGATGCGCCGGCTGAGCGTTTCGACGATCGCCTCGTTCATGCGCGTCCGGATCGGTCCGGCGCACGGCCGCCGGGCGGTCGCACGACGGGCAGGGCGGGGATGGGCGGCATGCGTGTGTCCTCTGGGCGTCGCCGCGCGCGGTCAACGGCCGGGCCGGTGTGCGACGCCTATGGTTGTCGGTATCCGGGATTATAGTAGCGCGGGACCGGCTGCGCTGGCGAGCCGCGTCTTCCCGTGTACCGTGCCGGTCTTATTCCGCCGCGCGGTGCTTATGTTGTGTTCGGTGTGCCGCTGCGTGAGAATGGTCGGCCTCTTCCCCACGCTCCCCCAGGAGGCGTTATGGCCAGCACAGTGCGCAAGGTCGACTACTTCGCGATGAGTGTACCGAACCGGCGCGGCGAGGCGGCGCGCGTTCTCGACGCGCTGCGCGAGGCGGGGGTGAACCTCCTGGCGTTCACCGGCTTCCCCGCCGGGCGCGGCGCCGCGCAGATCGATTTTGTTCCAGAGAACACCGCGGCCTTCACCAAGGCGGCCCGACGGCTCAAGCTCAAACTGCGCGCCAGGAAGAGCGGCTTTCTGGTGCAGGGCGACGACCGCGCCGGCGCGCTCGGGCGCGTCCTCGACAAGCTCGCCGCGGCGCGCATCAACGTCACGGCGGTCGACGGCGTAGCGGCCGGCAAGGGGCGTTTCGGCGCCATCCTCTGGGTCAAGGCGAAGGACGTCGCCAAGGCCCGCAAGGCGCTCGGCGCGCGCTAGCGCGGCGCGTTGCGTGGCGCGCGACCGTTTGCCGGTTCGCGGCCTCCGGAAATTGCATTACAATGGGCCGCTCTCATGCAGCGCCGGCCCGGGGTCGGCGCGGCTCATGCGTTCCGGAGACCCTCATGGCAGTCAAGCTCAACCGCTACAGCGCGCGCATCACCCAGCCGAAGTCGCAGGGCGCCTCCCAGGCCATGCTCTACGGGGCCGGCCTCACCGGGGCCGACATGGACAAGGCCCAGGTCGGCATTGCCAGCGTGTGGTGGGAGGGCAATACCTGCAACATGCACCTCAACGATCTGGCGGCCGAGGTCAAGCAGGGCGTGACGGCGGCCGGGCTGGTGGGCCTGCGCTTCAACACCATCGGCGTGTCGGACGGCATCTCGATGGGCACCGACGGCATGAGCTATTCGCTGCAGTCGCGCGAGATCATCGCCGATTCCATCGAGTCGGTGGTGGGCGCGCAGTGGTACGACGCGGCGATCACCATTCCCGGCTGCGACAAGAACATGCCCGGCTGCCTGATCGCCCTGGGCCGGCTCAACCGGCCGGGGCTGATGATCTACGGCGGCACCATCCGGCCGGGGCACTGGCACGGCGCGACGCTCGACATCGTCTCGGCCTTCCAGAGCTACGGCGAATTCATCGCCGGCAAGATCACCGAGGAGTCGCGCGGCGGGATCGTCCGGCACGCCTGTCCCGGCGCCGGCGCCTGCGGCGGCATGTACACCGCCAACACCATGGCCTCGGCGATCGAGGCGCTCGGCATGTCGCTGCCCTACAGCGCCTCGACGCCGGCCACCGATCCCGGCAAGCTCGCCGAGTGCCGCAACGCCGGCCAGGCGGTCCGCGTGCTGCTGGAGCAGGACATCAAGCCGCGCGACATCATGACGCGCGCCGCCTTCGAGAACGCCATGGTGATCGTCATGGCGCTCGGCGGCTCGACCAATGCGGTGCTGCACCTGATCGCCATGGCGCGCGCGGTCGGCGTGCCGCTCACCATCGACGACTTCCAGGCGGTCAGCGACCGCGTGCCGTTCCTGGCCGACCTCAAGCCCAGCGGCAAGTACGTCATGGAGGATTTGCACAATGTCGGCGGCACGCCGGCGGTGATGAAATATCTGCTGGATAAAGGCCTGCTCGACGGTGACTGCCTGACCGTGACCGGCCGCAGCGTGGCGGAGAACCTCGCCGACCTGCCGGGCCTCAAGCCCGGGCAGGACGTGTTCCGGCCGCTCGAGCGGCCGATCAAGGAGACCGGCCATATCCAGATCCTCAAGGGCAATCTGGCCGCCGGCGGCTCGGTCGCCAAGATCACCGGCAAGGAGGGCCTGCGCTTCGTCGGCCCGGCGCGCGTGTTCGACGCCGAGGAGGACATGCTGGCGGCGCTCGAGCAGAAGAAGATACAGAAGGGCGACGTCGTGGTGATCCGCTACGAGGGCCCCAAGGGCGGCCCGGGCATGCCGGAGATGCTGACACCGACCTCGGCGATCATGGGCGCGGGTCTCGGCCAGGACGTGGCGCTCATCACCGACGGCCGCTTCTCCGGCGGCTCGCACGGCTTCATCATCGGCCACGTGGTCCCGGAGGCCCAGGAGGGTGGGCCGATCGCGCTGATCCGCGACGGCGACGTCATCACCATCGACGCCGCGCGCCGCGAGTTGTCGGTCGATCTGAGCGACGCCGAACTGGCCAAGCGGCGTACCGCCTGGGTCATGCCGCCGTACAAGGCGACCCGCGGCACGCTCTACAAGTTCATCAAGAATGTGAAGAACGCTTCCGAAGGCTGTGTGACGGACGAGTGATTCGCACCGCGCGCCGGCGCGGGGGTAGGGACAGGCGGGGGCTTTTGGCGTAGAGTAATCCGCTCCAGGACGACCATCGGAAGGGCGGGCCCATGGACACCGACAAGCGCTACAGCATACGCAAGAGCGTTGCGCTCGATATTCTCATCAATTACGACCTCTCGTACCCGCGCCTGTGGAAGACGCGCAACCTGAGCACCGACGGCGCCTTCGTCATCTGCCAGCGCGGCGATCTGCCGCTGGCGGCGCTGGTCGAGGCGGTGCTGGTACTGCGCTACCACGACGAGTACGAACCGCACCGGCTGCCCGCCCAGATCGTCCGGCACGGCCACGACGGGGTCGGCATCAAGTTCGGCGACTACGCCAACCGCACCTTCATCGCCCTCGAAAATCTGCTGGGCAACGTCTGATTCCCGCGGCTGCGGGCAAGCACAGGGCGAGCGGTGGCGATGCTCGCGACTTCAATACAACGGGTAAGGGGTTGATGTGCGGCCGGCGTGCGCGCCGACGGCGGCAGTGCCGGCACGCGTCCGTTTCTAATGATACAACGGCGGCTGGGTGGGGTATTCCGTCTCGGTGCTGTGGTTGCGGTGAAACACCTCGATGCCCTCGATGCGCTTGTAGCCCAGGATGAGCGCGATCTTGTGGATCAAGGTCTTCCAGTTGATGGTGTCGACGCGGCGTCGCATCAGCTCGTTGAGCTGCCGCCCGAGCCGCTCGAAGTCGCGGTCCAGCGTCGGCAGCGACCGGAAATAATCCAGACTCAGGAAAGCCAGCACCGCGGTCAGCGCCTTGACCTGCCAGAGCGGCTCGCTCATGCCGAACCACACCAGCCCGGCGATGCTGGTGGCGAACAGCGCGACGATGCCGTAGCGCAGCGAACGCCCGCGCGCCAGGCGGTTCTCGTTGCGCGCCTCGCGCAGCCGCGTCTCGCTGTTGCGCGATTGCACGGTGTGCTGGTAATGCAGATCGCGGAACAGGCTGAGGATCGTGAGCAGGCGTTGGCAGTGGCGTTTGTCCTCGACGCCGAACGAGTAGATCGCGTTCTCCAGCGAGTCGCGGAACTCGCGGTACTGCGGGGTGTCGGCGGGCTCGTCGTAGCGGTCGGCCGAGTGGTTGAGGAGGTCACGCAGCTCCAGCACGTCCTCGACCGGGATCGGGAAGCGCAGCCCGATCAAGCGCGTGTAGAACGCCGGAAAGCTTTCCGCGGTGAGTGTCGCGTCGGCGTAGTGTTCCCAGGGAGTCGCGGTTGCCATGGTCCAATTCCGTTTTTTTGTATCCTTTGCCTGTTCCGTCGCAGGATGTCCGCCGGGGCTTCGATCCTGGCGGCACGCTCTCCTTCGTGCCGGTCAGGAAACCCGGATTTTGTGGCAAATCACCGCTGAAGTATAGCAGCTCGGGGGCGGACCCTCCAGCCGGCGGGGCGCATTGACAGCGCGGCCCCCGGAATCGATCATGGTCGGCACCGCGCATCCGGCCGGATTCCGCGCCGCCGGCCGCCCCACTGCCAGCGAGGACCTCTTCCCATGCCGGACAACCCGCCCCGCGTCGCGATCGTCGCCGGCCTGCGCACACCCTTCGTCAAGGCGGGAACGGTGTTCCGGCGGCATTCACCGCTCAAGCTTGCGTCCCACGCGGTCGCCGGCCTGCTCGACCGCCACCAGGTCGATCCGGCCGGCATCGACGAGCTGGTGTACGGCATCGTGTTGTGCGATCCGCGCATCCCCAATCTGGCGCGCGAGATCGTGTTCAACACACCGCTGCCCGCCGGCGTGCGCGCCCACACCGTCTCCAACAACTGCATCACCGGCATCCACGCCGTCACCGCGCTGCACGACGCCATCGTCAGCGGGCGCGCCGAGGCCGGCATCGCCGGCGGCGTCGAGTCCATGTCCAATCCGGCGGTCCTGTTCCGTCCGCGCGCCGCCCGCCGCTTCCTCGATTTCGCTATGGCGCGCGGCCTCGGCGCGCGCCTGAAGCGGGCGCTCGCGCTCCGGCCGGGCGATTTCCTGCCGGCGATGCCGCAGATCGCCGAGCCGTCGACCGGCCTGTCGATGGGCGAGCACACCGAGCTGATCGCCAAGGAATGGAAGATCGCGCGCGCCGAACAGGATCGCATCGCCTATGCCAGCCACATGAACGCGGCCGCGGCCGCCGGGCGCCTGCGTGACGAGATTCATCCGCTCGACGGTATCGACCGCGACCTGCTGGTGCGCCCGGATGCCAGCCTCGAACGCCTGGCGCAGCTCAAGCCGGTGTTCGATCGCAGCCCGGCCGGCACGCTCACCGCCGGCAACTCGAGCCCGCTCACCGACGGCGCGAGCGCCGTGCTGCTCATGTCCGAGGAGCGCGCGCGCCGCGAGGGACGCGAGCCGCTCGCCTTCATCAGGGACTTCGAGTACGCCGCGATCGATCCGCGCGACGGCCTGCTGATGGCGCCGGCGGTGGCGGTGCCGCGCCTGCTGGCGCGCGCCGGCTTGCGGCTCGCCGACATGGACATCGTCGAGATGCACGAGGCCTTCGGCGCCCAGGTGCTGGCCAACCTGGCCGCCTGGGAGCGCGGCTGGAAAGAGCCCGCGATCGGCATGGTCGATCGCGCACGCCTCAACCCGTTGGGCGGCTCGATCGCCGTCGGCCATCCGTTCAGCGCGACCGGCGGACGCATCGTCACCAGCTTGGCCAACGAGATGCGTAGGCGTGGCGCGCGCTACGGACTCATCAGCATCTGCGCGGCCGGGGCGATGGCGGCTGCCATGATCCTGGAGCGCTGACCGGGCGGTCGGGCGGGGTGACGGTGCGATGTAAGATTCGATCTTAGAACGATAATACCCCCACGCCGAAAAACAGTTGACGCGGTCGGGAAAGTCCCGCCATGATTGACGTCCCACTGGCGTTCAAACCGCTTCGGGGCGGTGCATTTTTATGCCCCCCCGGGCCCCGGCAGTCTGGAGGGTCCAAGCATGAACGGCGAACAGCGCGCGAGCATACGCAAGCGCATCCCCCTCGATGTTGTCATCAACTACGCCTTCCTGGATTCACGACGTTGGCGCACCCGTGACATCGGCCTTGACAGCGCATTCATCAAGATGCGCCAGCCAAGCCTGCCGCTGGGTGCGGCCGTGGACGCGATGCTGGTGCTGGAGCATGCCAGCGGAATCGAGCACCACCATGTCCCGGCGCAGATCATCCGTGTCACCAAGGAAGGTGTGGCCCTGAAGTTCGGCGACTACAGCCAGCACACCTACAATGTGCTGCTGCGGCTCCTGGACGCGCCCCCCGAGTACCGGCTGGCCGAGCAGGCTTAAGCGGGCGGTCGGGCCCGGATGACCGGCAGCGCGCTGGGCGGCTCGCGGGGAGGTTGCGACGAAACGCCTGAACGGGGCGCCGAGCGGGCGACGTTCGGCTTCCAAGCTATTGATCGCGCGACTATCTTATAGGTATGGCCGGCATCGGAACGGTTCGCCGGCACCTTTTTTAGAGCTCGATTCATGCGCACGCGCCCGCCCGCCCCAGCCACGGATTACGACATGGACCGGAAGCCCAAGCTTCAGCAGTCTTCGCCCCCGGCCGCCGCCGACCACTTCTGGTTGGCGTCCCTGGCACAGCAGCAGATACATGGCAGTGCCGAAACCACCGATCTCGAGCCCGGCCAGAGCCTCAATACGCGCGTCGCGCTGCCGGCCGAGGTGCTCTACAAGGCGGTGATCGACGACGGCAGCTCGCAGCACTTGGTGTGGAAGATCCGCGACATGAGCATGACCGGCGCCTACGTGGAGATGGACGTCAGCCAGCTGCACGAGGGCAAGGTGGTGGAGCTTTTGCTGCGCTACAGTTTCCGCGGCCGCATGATCCAGCATCGCCTGCCGGCGAAGGTCGTGCGCATCCAGCTCAATGGCGCCGGCCTGCGCCTGAGCTACCTCGAGCCCCAGACCTTCCGCGACCTGCTCGCCCTGTTGTACGGCAAGTAGTCCGGGTCGGCCGGCGTATTGCCCGGCATGGCTTGAAAATCCCCCCTGTGTGGAGTACAAAACCCGGCATCGTCGGAATGGCGGGGGGGTTTCCCATGGATGAGGACCAACGCATGGCCAAGCGCCTGCCGGTGCCGCTGGATATCTGCCTCGGCGTCCAGAGCGTTTACACTCCGGTCTGGAAGACCCGCGACATCAGCATCCAGGGCGCGTTCGTCGCCATGCCGCCGGACGGGGTCGATGTCGGCGCGCCCGTCGAGGCCATCGTGACGATCAAGAACGGGGCGCCGGCCGTGGGCGAACCGCCGCCCACCGAGGTCGTGCAGATCGCCGCGCGTGTCGTGCGACGCAGCGAGGACGGCATCGGCCTGGCGTTTACCGACTACGACAGCCGCGCGTATTCCGCGCTCGTCAACCTGATCTACCGGACCGGCAACACCCAATAATCGACGGGGACACCGCAGGCGCGCGCTCTGCGGTATACGACAAGGGAGCCAAGCGAAATGGACTTCGACCGGCGCGCCAGCGTCCGCAGGCGTATTGCCGCCAGTATCGAGATCAATCACGGCTCGCAGTATTCGCGGCACGGCCGGGTGCGCGACATCAGCCTTGGCGGGGTGTATGTCGAGCTGCCTGACCACGACATCGGCCCCGGCACGCGCGTGTTCGCGGTGCTCACCCTGAATTTCTATCGCGAGGCGCGCCATCAACTGCTGGCGGACGTGCGGCGCGCGGACGCCGACGGTGTGGCGCTGCAATTCCGCTACTACGGCAAATGGACGGCGGCCGCGCTCGAGCACCTGATTGCGACCGGTTGAGGCGCTCCGCGGGCGCGTGTTCCGCGTGCGCGGGGAGGCGAGGACAACGGTGTCGGCGGTGTCAGATATGCGCGACCAGCCGTGCGCTCGGGATGAGCTCGCGGATCGCCTGGGCGATTTCGTATCGGATGCCGGTGATCGGGCGCACCGATACCCACAACAGGTTGAGGCGCAGATTGAGCTCGACGAAGACCACCGCGTGGGTGTAGCGCGCGAGCACCGCCTGCATCTTGGCGATCGCGTCCTGGACCTGATGCGGCGGCTGCTTGCGCAGGCCGGGGAAGATCATCATGAAATCGCTGAGCGCGTTGCCGTGCTCGTCGACCTCGGGCGCGCGCTTGCGCAGCGGCTCGCCCGGGTGCAGGGGGTGATAGGTCCTGAGCTCGGCCATCGATCGCTTCCGGCTGGGGTTGCCGGTCACTATAGCGGAAAGCCGGCGGCGCCTGCAAAGCGCGCGCGGATTCAGGTCGATGCCTGCAGCCGGTCGGTGCCGTGGTCGGGCGCGGCGTCCTCGGACGGCCGGGCCGCCGGCCTGGCCGGCTTGCGCCGTGTCATATCGGCTTGTGCGTCCGCGATCAGCTTGCCGGCGCCGACGAAGGCGGTCATGCGTGACGCGCCGATCGCGACCTCGACCGGCGGCAGGATGCATTCGTTCGGGATCTCCACCCGGGTCGCGGCGACCGCCTGACGGATGCGCTCGGCCAGGACCGCGGCGCCCTCGAGATCGGTTCCCGGCAGCACCACCGCGAACTGGTCGCCCTCGTAGCGCGCCAGCAGGTCGGTGGGGCGCGCGTTCTTCATGAGCAGTTGCGCGACGGTATACAAGGCCTGATCGCCGGCCACCTGGCCGTAGGTGTCGTTGAACTCGCGGAAGCCGACGATATCGACGATCAGCACCGACAATGCTTCCTTATTCGTGGCGCTGCGCATGATCTGGCGCGCCAGCATATCGTCCAGCCAGCGCCGGTTGTGCACGCCGGTCAGATCGTCGACATTGCTGTAGCGCTGATACTTCGGATGGGCGTTCTGTTTGCCGGGCTGCGGCCGCCGCAGATGCTGCAGCAGCGCGAACAGGAAGTTGCGCGCCACCCCGTGCGAGGCGTTGATGCAGTCGAGCAGCCGGTCCTCGTCGACGACCAGCAGCCGGGAGTCCTGGTCGGCGACCGCGAAGACGTCGGCGGTGCGCCGGTCCACGAGCGCGTATTCGCCCAGGCAGCCGCCCGGCTCGACACTGCCGATCGCCGCCTCGGCGACGCTGTCGCGGTGCAGCCGCAGCCGCCCGGACAGCACGAAGTACACCACCGGCATCGGTTCGTCGGGTCGCAACAGGGTTTCACCGGCCGCGAGGTGCAGCACCGGACAGCCGTCCAGCACCGGGCGTATCGGCCCCGGATCGACGCCTTTGAACAGCTGCAGTCGAGCCAGCTCCTGAGCATCGAGCGGCTCGTGGACGTAGGCATGGATGTCTTTGTGCATACCCGTAAACCCCGATCTTGTTGGTATTGGCCGTGCTCCGGCCGGGGTCCTCTCCCTTGCTTCTCCGGATCGGGTTGCATAAGCCGTGCCAGCCGGCGCGGACGTAGGGCGGGGGGAGAATTCTTTGTTATTGCAGGGGGTTGTCGATCCGCCGGCCGGGCGCCGACGATGCGAGGTGCCGCGCCGTTCCTGAAACTGCCGCCCGCGGTCCAGTCGTCCATCCCCGGTCTGCGACCGCGGCGCGGCGTCAGTGCCCGACGATGATGTGATTGACGACGTCGGTGACGCCGTCGACATACCAGGCGTCGAGCTCGGCGCGCTTTTTCTGGTCGTCGCTGACCAGCAGCCCTTGCAGGGTGACGACCGCATCGCGCACCGAGATGCTGACCTGGTCGGCGTCCACCATCGGATCGATCTCCAGCACCAGGCGCAGGGCGTCGGCGATCTCGGGGTCGTTGTCGTACTCCATCGGCACGATCTCGAGCTCGTTGACGACGTCGCGCCGCCCCGGCGTCCACCAGGCCAGCACGCCGGCGAGCCGTTTGTGCGACAGGCTCTCGACCTGACCGGTGAGCTGGACCACGCCGTCCGTCACGTCGAACTCGATCCAGCCCGCGGCCGGGTCGCCGGCGTCGCGCAGCATCTCGACCCGTCCCTTGTGGCGCGGCATCAGCCGGCAGCGCAGCAGCGTCGGCTCGTGCAGCAGAAAATCTCCCAGGCTGGCGCGCACCGCGCCGTCGCCGCGCGCCTCGCCCGGCAGCACCCGCAGGCGATCGACGACGTTGTGCATGCCGTTCAGCGCCTTGGCGCGCAGCAGCGCGAGCTTCTTGGCGGCGATGCTGTCGACCTCGCCTTCCAGGGCGAGCGAGCCGTTGCGGTAATCGAGGTGTATCGGGTGACGATGGACGTTGATGCGCGGTTCGTGCTCGAGGGCGGCGCGGATCTCGCGCAGTATCGTGTCTTTGGCCGGCATGGACGGTCCTCCTGCGGCTGGCGGGGTGAGGTGCGGCGCGTCGGCAGCGGCGGGTAGCGCGCCGGCGGCGGGCGCCGTGCCGAACGGTCGAGCCCACTCCATGGCTCAAGGGAAGCGGCGGTGTTCCCGGTCATGTTACGGGTATCCGTCGGCTGCGATCAAGCGCCGGCCGGCGGGTCGGGAACCGCGACTTGGGGTCGCTGCCTAATTGAGTCCCGGTTCCGCCGGCGCCGCCGCGATTTCCCGTATTTTTGCCATTTTCAGGAACGGGAGTATGCTGGCATTTGGAGTCTGGTTACGGCGGTCGCCACCGAAGGAGGCGATTATGGAAAACCGCTGGATTACCCGTAAGCCCTTGGATCGCCGCGTCAATCTGCGTCTGCCCGACGGCAGCACGCGCACCGGCGTCGTCCACAACATCAGCCTCGGCGGAATGTTCGTGAGTTTCGCGGACGTGCCGGCCCTGGACACGATGGTCGACCTGAGTTTCGAGCTCGATGACGCCGAAGACGGTCAATTTCACCGTATTCCGAGCCAGGTCGTGCATGTCACGCCGCGCGGCGCGGGCATCATGTTTTGCGACTTCAATCCCAGAACCGTACGGCGCATGCGCGAAACGCTCTACGGTCGGCACGACGCCGCTTGATGGCGCGTCGGCGCCGGCCGGCACGGCGGAGACTAATTCTCCAGCAGGTCGGCGAAAAACGCCGATTCTTCCGCGCTCAAGCCCAGTTTCGCGGCGCCGGCGGTGGCGGCGCCGGTACGCGGCGCCACCGCCGGCTCGCGGGCGGGCGGTTTCAGCCGCGTGTCGCCCACCGCCTCCAGCAGGATGCCGATTTCGCCATTGACGCGCAGCGCGCGGAAGGTGAACAGCGTAAGGCCCATGCCGAGATTGATCAGCTCGGCACCCGCGGGCAACGCCGGCGCGATCACCGCCAGCGACGGCGGCTCGTTCCAGTGCGTCGCGGGGATCGCAGGGTGCAGGCGCGCCAGCCAATCGGCGTCGGCACGCAGGGACTGGACCGCCGCCAGCCCCTGAAACAGGGCGCGGGCGCCGTCCTCGGCGTCGTAGCTCAGCAGCAATGGACGTTCGCCGGCGTCGAGCAGCAGCGGCGCCCCGGGGTAGGGCAGCGCGGCCTCCAGCAGCCGGTAGTCCTCGACGATGTCCTCAAGATTCTCCACCAGCGCGTCGCGCAGCGCCTGCGCCGAGATCGCACCGGCCGCCTGGATGCGCAGCGGCATGCTCAACGCGCGGCCGCCGCGCGCGGCGCGTCGCCGGCCGTCGGGGTCTGTGGTGCGCGCGGGGCGGGCGCGAACCCGCGCCGGATCAGCGTGTCGGCGAGCTCCAGCATGCCGTGCGGCGCGCGGCAGCGCGCAGCGCCCGCCAGCCGGCCGAGCAGCGGCGGATCGCAGCCCAGGAACCGGCGGCCGGCCGCGGCCAGCTTGTCGAAGAGTGCATGGGAGTCGTCCCGGTTGTCGCCGGTCAGCATCACCACACCGGGTGCGACGTCCGGGTTGGCGCCGAGCAGGCGCTTGATGCGCAGATAGGCTTGCAGCGTCGCCTCCGGCGTTGCCGGCACGTACAGCATGACGTGGGTATAGTCCGCCAGCGCCGGCACGGCGTCGTCGGTGAGCGGGATCAGGCACAGATCGGGCGGCAGCTTCGTGCCGCTCAGCTCCTCCTCGACCCGGCGGGCGAGGGCGGCGGGCGCGGCAAGTTCATAGAGCGGCGAGCTGCGCGGATCGGCCGCGCGCAACCGCGGCTCGACGTGCAACACGCGCGTTACGGTGCCGCGCGCATGACAGGTCTGGGCCAGGCCGTAGACCAGCGCGTCCTGGGCCGCGTCGTCGAGCAGCACCGGCAGCAGCGACGGCGCCGGTACCGCCGTCCGTTCCGGCTCGCTGAGGAAATGATGGCTGATGCGCGCCAGCCGCTCGCGCGCGCCACCCGCCCCGCGTGGCTCGCCGGCGCCCATCTAGGCGGTCGCCGGCTCGCGTCGCGCGTGCACGCGCAGCAGCGAGTTGTGTCCGCCGACGTGGTTGGGGATGCGCGCCGGGTTGACCGGGTCGTCGATCCACTTGCCGTCGACGACCAGCCGGTACTGGTACAGGCCGGGCGCGACAATCAGGATCTTCTCGAGCATGCCGTCGTGCACGCGTGTCTCCACGCCCCGGTCGGGAATCCAGTCGTTGAAGTCGCCGGCCACCTGGACGTGCTGGCCGGCGAAGCCCGGCAACCGCAGGATCACGCGCTGCCGGCGGTCCTCGCCGGCCGGGCCGGTACCGGCCGGCGCCTCGGGACGGAAGCTGGCGTCGATGAACACGCCGGCCGGCCGGCTGACTGGGGGCGGGTCGCCGGGCGCATCGACGGCGCGGCGGCGCTCGCCCAGGCCGTCGATGACCTCATCGGCGAGGCGCATGTATTGGGTCGCGGCCGGCGACGACGGGTCGAAGCTGATGATCGGCTTGCCCGCGACCACTGCCTCCTTGAGGCGCACGGTATAGTGCACCATCACCGGCGAGACCTCGTCGGCGAAGCGTTCCCAGATCTGGCGCAGGAACTGGCGTGTGAGGCGCGTGCGGTTGTCGACCAGCGTCGGCACCACGCGGATCGGCAGGTCGACCTGGTACTTCTCGCGCAGCAGCGCGACGGTCTCGCACAGCCGGTCGATGCCGTCGAGAGCGAACAGGCTCATCTCGATCGGTATCAGCACCTGGTCGGCGGCGCGCAGCGCGTTCACCGACAGGAAGCCGAGCGCCGGCGGGCA
>DASWHF010000107.1:0-29091 GCA_036393295.1 Acidiferrobacterales bacterium | reverse complement strand
CAGGATGAGGGCGGTTTTTTCGGAGCCGTCGGCCCTCACCCCGGCCCTCTCCCGGAGGGAGAGGGAGAACACCGTACGCACTATTTAGTGGCCGGACCAGTAATTGAAGCCGGCCTCCGACGACACCGTGTCGCCGCAGGTGAACAGGTCGACCGCCGCGTAGCCGTACTCGGGCCAGGTGTGGATCGCCAGGTGGCTCTCGGCGATGATCACCGCGCCCGACACGCCGTGCGGGGAGAAATGGTGAAAGGTCTGGGTGACGATGGTCGCACCGGTGCGGCGCGCGGCCTCGAGCATCGCCGCGGTGATGAAGCCGACGTCCGCCAGCAGCGCCGGGTCGCAGGCGTAGAACTCGGCGACGATCTGGTGTCCCAATGAGCGCAAGGGCAAGCCCCCCAAGTCGGTGGAACGCGTGGGCCTTCGCCCGCCGCCGTCCCGTTGAAGTAGCTCCCGTGCACCCCCGCCGGCCGTGCATCCCGTCGGGATGGGTGGACCGCCTTCGGTGCCGTGGAAAACGGCGCGCATGATAGGAAGGAACGACAGGCAATGCAATGCCCGCGGCGAAATTTTTTGCTTGACGCGCGCCGTCGCGGCACAATCGCGCGAGCGACGACGCGAGGAGAAAACCATGAGCGAAGTTCTGAGCGATATCCGCATCGAACGCCAGGCGCCGAAGGCGCGCATCGCGGCGCTTGACGTCGAAAGCTGGCCGATCTGGACGAAGGAGGCATCGACCTTTCCCTGGACTTACGACGCCGCCGAGACCTGTTACTTCCTCGAAGGCGAGGTGGTCGTCACCCCGGCCGGCGGCGCGCCGGTGGTTATGGGCGCCGGCGACCTGGTGACCTTCCCGGCCGGCCTGTCCTGCACCTGGGAGATCCGCCGGGCGGTGCGCAAGCACTACAAGTTCGGTTAAGGCGCCGCCTTCACCTTGAGGCGCAGGGCCTGGATGCCCTGGGCGGCGAGCCGCTGGTTGGCGGCATCCAGGTCCTCGAGGCGCGCGTACGGGCCGAGGCGCACGCGGTAAAAGTCGCCCTTGCCTTCGATGGTCACCTTCTCGATGTTCGCCTCGAGGCCGTTCAGGGCGAGCTTGGCCCGGAGCCGGTCGGCGTCCTGGTGCTGGGCGAAGGACGCCGCCTGCAGCATGTAGCGCACATCGGTCTCGGGTTTCGTAGTCGCGGACGGCGGCGGCCGCCGCTCGGGGCGCACGCCGCGTTCCGGCAGCACGGTCTCGATCTCCGGCAGCACGGTATAGAAGTCGAACTTCGGCTTGACCGGCTGGGCCGGTGCGGGCCCGGGTTTCTTCCTTTCCTCGACCGGCGCGCGCTCGGTGAACAGGTTGGCGAGGCCCGGGAACGGCCTGTGCACCTTGGCGAGCAGATACTGCGTGCCGACCATGAGCACGGCGCCGAGCGCGAGTCCGGCCAGCACCAGCGCCCAGCCGGGCGGCTTGCGGCGGCGCGCGGAGCCGGTGTTGCGGCGACGGGTGGCCATGATCGCTACATGACCTCAGGCGCGCTCACGCCCAGCAGCGTCAAGCCGTTGGCCAGCACCTGGCGCACCGCGTCGATCAGCGCCAGCCGGGCGTCGCGCAAGGACGGGTCGTCCACCAGGAACGGGTGGGCGTTGTAATAGGTGTGGAAATCGGTCGCCAGCTCGCGCAGGTAATAGGCCACTTGGTGCGGCTCGTGCGCCAGGGCCGCGATCTCGATCACCTCCGGATAGCGCGACAGGGTCGCCATCAGCGCCTGCTCGTGGTCCTCGCCGAGCCGGTCGAGGGCGTCGAGTCCGCGCGCGCGGTCATGCGCCATGCCGCGCTCGGCCGCCTGGCGCAGCACCGAGCAAATGCGCGCGTGCGCGTACTGCAGGTAATACACCGGGTTGTCGTTGCTCTGCGACTTGGCGAGGTCGAGGTCGAAGTCCATGTGCTGTTCGCACTTGCGCAGCACGTAGAAGAAGCGCGCGGCGTCGTTGCCCACCTCGCCGCGCAGCTCGCGCAGCGTCACGAACTCGCCGGAGCGGGTCGACATCTGGGCCTTCTGCCCGCCGCGGTAGAGGATCGCGAACTGCACCAGCAGCACGTCGAGCTTCGAGGGGTCCAGCCTAAGCGCCGCCAGCGCCGCCTTCACCCGCGGTACGTAGCCGTGGTGGTCGGCGCCCCAGATGTCGATGACGCGCGTAAAGCCGCGCTCCAGCTTGTCCATGTGGTAGGCGATGTCGTGCGCGAAATAGGTCTTCTGGCCGTTGTCGCGCACCAGCACCCGGTCCTTCTCGTCGCCGTAGTCGGTGGAGCGGAACCACAGCGCGCCGTCCTTCTCGTAGGCGTGGCCGCTCTTCTTCAGGCGCGCGATCGCGGTGTCGGCGGCGCCGCGCTCGACCAGCGCGCGCTCCGAATACCACTCGTCGTAGGTGACGCCGAACTCGCCGAGGTCCTGGCGGATGTCGTCGAGGATTACGTTGAGGCCGAGGTCGAACACCTTGCGGTAGCCCTCCGGCCCGAGCAGCTGCTTGGCGCGCTCGATCAGGCCGTCGATATGCTTTTCCTTGTCGCCGCCGGCCGGCTCGTCGGCCGGCACGCCCGCGAACACCGTGGCGGCCGGATGGCGGTACTTGTCGGCGTTCTCGCGGTGCAGGGTGGCGCCGATGTCGTAGACGTAGTCGCCCTTGTAGCCGTTCGACGGGAAGGTGAACTTCTCCCCGGCCAGCTCCAGGTAGCGCAGCCACACACTGGTGGCGAGGATGTCCATCTGCCGGCCGGCGTCGTTGATGTAGTACTCACGGTGCACCTTGAAGCCGGCGGCCGCCAGCAGGTCGGCGACACAGGCGCCGTAGGCGGCGCCGCGCCCATGGCCGACATGCAGCGGCCCGGTCGGATTGGCGGAGACGAATTCCACCTGCACGCGCCTGCCCCGGCCGACCTGGCTGAGGCCGTAGGCCACGCCGGCCGCATGCACCTGGCGCACCACGTCCTGGTAGGCGCCGCGCGTCAGAAAGAAATTGATGAAGCCGGGGCCCGCGATCTCGACCCGGGCGATCGCCGGGCTCGCCGGCAGCGCGCCGACGATCTTCTGTGCCAGCTCGCGCGGCTTGGCGCGCGCCGCCTTGGCCAGCGCCAGCGCCATGTTGCTGGCGAAATCGCCGTGCTCCCGGGCACGCGTGCGCTCGACCTCGATCATGACCGCGAGGTCGGACGGCAACCCGCCCTCGGCCTGCAGGCCGGCGATGGCCGCTTGGAGCAGGCCGGTGATATGCGCTTTCAATGGAAACCCTGGCGACTCAAGGATGGATCGCGGACGCGGGTTATTCTAACGACGGATCCTCCCAAAAGGTAGACGGCGGCACTCGCCGCTGGCGGTCATTGCGAGGGCGCGCAGCGCCCGCGGCAACCTCCATGAACGCCCAGAACCTCAAAGAAGCTGTAGGCGGGGCATCTTGCCCCGCCGGTCGCGGCTGCGACGGAACGCCGTTGCGGGGCTGGAAGCCCCGCCTACATCATTTGAGGTCGCCGAGCCGCGCATCCTTGACCGGATTCTTGAGCCAGCCGCCGATGTCCTTGCCGAGCGACTTGGCGATGTGGTTGAGATTGGCGCAGGTCTTGTAGCCGCCCTTGGTCTGGCGCATGCCGCGGAAGTTACCCACTGCCTTGCCGTTGTTGTAGAGCGTGCCCTCGACGGTCACGGATTTCTTGCCGCTCCACGGGCCACCGCCGACCGCTTCGACGTGCATGATGGTCACGGCCAGGGCCTGGCCCTTGGTCTTCGGACCGACCTTGTCGACCATGACGATCTTGTCGAAATTCTGTTTGGCGTAGGTCTCGACGAACTGCATGAGGTTCTGGTCGAGCTTGCACTCGGTCTTGATGTTCTCGCGCACGTCGAGGTCCTTGTGGTAGGGCGCGGTCTTCGGCAGGGCCAAGGTGCCGGCGGCCAGCGCCAGCGCCGGCAGGCTGCACAGCAGGCCGATGGCGGCTCTCAAGGCCAGTGTCTTCATGATCGTCTCCTTGTCGTGGTGTGTGGCTCGGGGTGGTGCCGGACAAAGCGGCTGAACATCGCCGCGGCCGTCGGTTTCAGTCTAGGCCATGCGGCCGGGGCCGGCCAAGTCAGTCCCCGCGGCGCCGGCGCGGCGCCTGGCAGCGATTGACGTAGTACTGGCTGACCGGATCGCCGACCGCCTGGAACACCTTTTCGAAGGCGGCGCGCGCCTGTGGCCGCAGATCGGCGCGGAACAGCTCGTAGCCGCGCTGGAACTCCGGCAGCCAGTCGAAATCGGGGTAGCTGCCCGGCAGCAGCAGCTCGTAGAGCCGCACCGGCTCCGCCCGCCCGCGCACCGCGGCGACGTCGACCTCGCGCGAGCGCGGGAACTCGTCGCGCACCTGCTCGTAAGTGAACTCGCTCACCAGAATATGCGTGCCGTAGGTCTTGTTGAGCGCCTCGATGCGCGAGGCCAGGTTCACGGCGTCGCCGATCACGGTGTAGTCGAAGCGCTCCTGCGAGCCCATGTTGCCGACCACCATCGGCCCGGTGTTGATGCCGATGCCCATGTCGAGCGGCGGCAGGCCGCGCGCCGCCCATTCGGTTTTGAGATCAACGAGCGCACGCATCATGTCGACCGCCGTGCGGCAGGCGAGCCGCGCGTGGTCGGGGTGCTTGAGCGGCGCGCCGTAGACCGCCATCAGCGCGTCGCCCATGTATTTGTCGAGCAGGCCGTCGTGCCGGAACACCTGCTCGGTCATGACCGTGAGATAGCGGTTGAGCAGGCCCACCAGCTCCTCGGGCGCCAGGGTCTCGGCGAGCCCGGTGAAGCCGCGGATGTCGGCGAACAGCACCGTAAGTTCGCGCTTGTCTCCCCCCAAGGCCAGGCGCTCGCGGTTCTGGACGATCTCCTCGACCACCGCCGCCGGCACGTAGTGCTGGAAGGCGCCCTTGAGCTGGCGGCGCCCGGCCTCGGCGGCGAGATACTTGTGAATGTTGGTGGCGACGAACAGCAGCGCGAGCAGCAGCGCGGGATAGACCAGGTTGAGCCACAGCTGGGCGCGCGCGAACAGCGTCAGCGCGATCGCGAGATAGGCGGCCAGCGCCAGGCCGATGACCAGCGCCCCGCGCGGCGCGCTCAGGCGCGGCAGCCACAGGCTCAAGGCCACGCCGAGTACCAGCAGCAGGCCGAGCTCGAAGAGCGGCGCCCAGCCCGGACGGGCGATGAAGTCGTCATCGAGCAGGTTCTGGATGGTGTTGGCGCGGATCTCGACGCCCGGGAAGTTGGCGGCGAAGGGGGAGACGCGGATGTCGCCCAGCCCCTGGGCGGTGGCGCCGATCAGGACGATCTTGCCGGCCAGCGCCTCGCGCGGCAGCTTGCCGGCCAGCGCCGCGTCGGCCGAGTGGGTCGGGAAGGAGCCGGGCACCCCACGGTAGCGGATCAGGGCGCGGCCGGCGTCGTCGGTGGCGAACTCGCGGTCGCCGATCCGCAGCCGCTCGATGCCGAAGCGCCCGGCGTCGAGCGCCAGCAGGCCGCCGCCGAGAACCAGGCGCGCGGCCTGCACGTCGGCCGACGGAAACCATTCGCCGCGGTAGCGCAGCACCAGCGGCGCCCAGCGCACGCTGCCGTCGGCGTCCGGGATGCTGTTGATATGCCCGGCGGATCGGGCGCGTGCGTGCAGCTCCGGCAGATTGATGACCACGCCGGCTGCGCCCTGATCCGCGGCGCCGGGCGCGTCCGGCGCGCGGCTGCGGACCAGCGGGACCGCCTGGTCGCGCAGCGTATCGAAGGCGCGCGCGGCCGTTTCCGCCGATTCGTGCCGCGCCTCCGCGGCCGACATCAGGAACACCACCGGCAGCACCACCTTGCCGCTGCGCCGGATCGCCTCGGCCAGCCGCGCGTCGGCGCCGAGCGCGCGCCGCAGCGGGCCGTAGGGGCTGGTCGCCGGCGTGAAGCCCTGCAAGGCCTCGAGCGCGCGCAACTGTTCGAGCAGCGCGGCGTTCTCCGGTTCCGACAGGAACACGTCGAACACGATCGCCCGTGCCCCGGCGCGGTCGATCGTGTCAACCAGCCGCGCCAGCGTCGCCCGGCTCCACGGCCAGCGCCCGAGCTCGGCGAGGCTCGGCTCGTCGATGGCGACGATCGCGACTGCGAGTTCGCCCGGCGCAGGCGCGAACGCGCGGAGGCGCATGTCGTAGGTCTTGAGCTCGACGGTATCGAGGAGGGAGTTGCCGAAGGCGTACAGCAGGAAAATGAGAGCGGTCAGTATCAACCCGGTGCGCGGGGCCAAGAACCAGCCGGGTCCATGCGAGGGTGGGTGGACGGACATGCCGGGCGATCAGTAATATTCCGAATTCCGCGAAGGCAATCCCCGCTTACGCGCCGAACAGTTGACGGAGCAGCGCATTGTGCCCGGAAGCCCGCCGGCCACGCGTCGCCCAGGACCATCACCCCACCGCGGCCATGATCCTGGACGGCGCGTGCTTATCGCCGCATCGGAGACATGCGCGGCCGTTACGGGCAGGTCGTGGACGGACCGTCGGCGCAAGAGACCTCAAAATTGCCGGAGCCGAACGTCGATCCGCTGATGACGTTGAGATCGCCTCGATACGACAGGTACACGCCGAACGACATACGTAGCACGAACTGCTTTGATCCGAACGAATCGACCTTTGTGCGATACGGAAACGCAAGAGCCCCGATGGCCATATCTGCGACTGTCAGAAGTGGCGGTGTTGCCGATGCGATTAACAATGGGCAAGGACTGACGGGGTCAAATCGACAGTCCGGCACGCCGTCCCGATCGTTGTCCTCGAACAAGAACATAGCTTCGTCGCCAAGCGGCACGGTACCCGGTGCAAGGTCGAGCGAGACGGTGATGTCAACATCGTTGATTGTATTACCGTTGGGACCTCGAACGGTTATCACCACCGGCTGATCATTGTATGATGGAAAACTATCGGCCGAGACTTCCCACTCCTTGGTCTGAGCTTTCACCTCGATCGTCGACCCTGACGGCGCGCCGCTCTCGCTCCCGCAACCGTTGAGCAGACCCGCCAGGGCCACGCCCGCCATCCATCGCGACGACTTCTTGTTCATTGTTTCCGCTCCTACGGCTGATTCTTGATTGACTATGGCCGGGCGCTTTGTGCGTGTGGCACCGACCGGGTGTTCGTTCTCAGTGTGCCGCTTTTCGAGCTCACTCTCTGAGACTAGACCACGATAAACCGTCCAACTCGGCTATTTATCTAAACTTATTTGTGAATTCTACCTAGTAAGGTACTGATAAAGCAGAATGTAGTTTACCAGTGGCGATTTGGCAAGGAAGAAGCGAAGGAAGGTCAGCGCCAACTGAGCGCTGGAGGTTGGTTGGCAATCGGCGGGGCCGAGGCTCAGGGTACCACCGCCTGAACGGTGATGATCCCCTCAAGCTCCTTGCGGCTCGCGCGGCGCATGGGCCTGCCGTCCACCGGACTCAACGGCAGCTCCCGCACCGCCTCGCGCGAGAACACGGTGAGCTCGACCGGGGTGGTGTCGGCCAGGAAGCGGTAGGCCGGCAGGGTGGCGTGGCGGTCGCCGCCGAAGCGCAGGCGGCGGTCGGCCTCGTCGTAGGGGATGCGGTGCTCCTGGAGCAGGAAGCCGATGTCCTCGGGGTTGTCGGCGGTGACGTGCAGTTGGATCTCGGTATAGGGGGTAACGTTGCCGCTCAGCACCGGTCCCACCAGCCGCGGGTCGAAGACCTCGAAGAAGCGCATGGCCTCCAGCGCCAGGTCACGCAGCGCGCGCAGGGTGGCCGGCAGGTCCTGGGCGTGGAACAGCCGCAAGTGCTCGCTCAGGGCCTGCTCGATCTCCTGGTTGGACGGCAGGTGCTTGGTCTCCGGCAGGCCCAGGCGGCCGGCGGCCTTGCGCTTGGCGGCGTGGAAGTTCTGCACGCCCTCCTCGGCCATGATGCGCGCCGCCTCGGTGGAGATGCGCTGGCGGATCTGGGCGGCGCCGCGCGCCACGCCGCGCTTGGGATTGCGGCGGGGACCGGCCGGGGGTGGTCGCCCGCCCATCAGAACAGGCCCTCGCGGATGTTCTCGGGCGGCGCCTCGCCCGGTGCCGTGCCCTCGACCCCGCCCGTCGCGCTCGGCAGGGTGCCCTCGATAAAGTACTCCGGTATCGCCTCCGGGTCGCTCGCATCGGTCAGCCGGCCGGTCTCGCGGTGGACGTAGGCCATGACGATGCCGGGCGGACGGTTGAGCGGCTTCTCCGGCATGCCGGCGAGCGCCACGCGCATGTAATCGACCCACATCGGCAGGGCCGTGCGCCCGCCGACCTCGCCGCGGCCGAGCGACGCCGGCTGGTCGAAGCCGATCCAGGCGGTGGTGACGATGTCGGCGTTGTAGCCGGCAAACCAGGCGTCGCGGTGGTCGTTGGTGGTGCCGGTCTTTCCGGCCAGGTCCTTGCGCTCCAGCACCAGCGCGCCGCGGCCGGTGCCGGCGAGGACCACGTCGCGCAACATGCTGGTCATGAGAAACGCGTTCCCGGCCGGTATCACGCGCTCGGCGAAGCGCGGCGGCGGCAGCGGCGCGTCCACCACCGACGGGTCCTGCGCGCCGACCGGCGCCGCCGGCGGCGGAGCCGGCGGTTGCGGCAGGCAGGCGGCGGGCACCGCCGCGCCCTTGGGCGGATTGGCCGGACACACCACCGCCGGATTGGAGCGCTCCAGGATCTTGCCGCTGGCATCCTCGATGCGGGTGATGAAATAGGGATCGATGCGGTGGCCGCCGTTCGCCATCACCGCGAACGCGGAGGTCATCTGCAGCGGCGTGGCCGACAGCGTGCCGAGCACCAGCGACAGATTGGGCGGCAGCTTGGCCTTATCGAAGCCGAACCTGGCGAGGTGCTCGACCGCATACTCCGGCTCGATGGCGCGCAGCAGCCGCACCGCCACCAGGTTGAGCGACAAGGCCAGCGCCTTGCGCAGCCGCGTCGGCCCGTAGAACTGCCGGCTGTAGTCCTCGGGCTTCCACTCGTCCTCCAGGCTCACGTCCTCGATCACGATCGGCGCGCCGCTGATCAGGCTGGCCGGGGTGAAGCCCTTTTCGAGCGCCGCCGAGTACACGAACGGCTTGATGCTGGAGCCGGGCTGGCGCTCGGCCTGCACCACGCGGTTGAACTTGCTCTGGTAGAAATCGAAGCCGCCGGCGAGCGCGATCACTGCGCCGGTATTGGGATCGAGCGACACCAGCGCGCCCGAGACCTTGGGGATCTGGGCGAGCTTCCAGCTGCCGTTGGGCAATGCCTCCACGTACACCACATCGCCGCGCCGCACGACCTCGGCGGCAGTCTTCGGCGGCGGCCCCTGGGTGTCCTCGTCGATATAGGAACCCGCCCAGGACAGGCCGGCCCATTCGAGGCTGGCCGGCAGGCCGCTTTGCAGATAGAGCGCGGCCGATTTTTCCTGTACCTCGATCACCAGTGCCGGGAGCAGCGGACCCACGATGGGGTAGTCCTTGAGGATCTCGTCGTAGCGCTGGGCATTGGCGTCGGCCGCGAGCTTCTCGCGCCCCGCCGGACCGCGATAGCCGTGGCGGCGGTCGTAGTCGAGGATGCCCTTGCGCAGCGCCTCCTGGGCCGCCTCCTGTTCCGTGGCGCGGATGGTGGTGTAGACGCTGTAGCCGCCGGCGTAGCTCGATTCGGCGTAGGCCTGGAACATGTACTGGCGCGCCATTTCCGCGACATAGGGCGCCTCCAGGCCGAAGCGCACGTTGTGGCGGCCGGCCGCGAGCGGCGCGTTGACGGCCTCGTCGTAAGCGATCTGGTCGATGTGATTGAGCTTGAGCATGCGCCGCAGCACGTAGGCGCGCCGCTCCACGGCGCTCTCGGGGTTGGCCAGCGGATTGTTGCGCGACGGCGCCTTGGGCAGGCCGGCGAGCATCGCCATCTCCGGCAGGGTCAGCTCGTTGAGGTCCTTGCCGTAGTAAATCTGCGCGGCGGCGGCGAAGCCGTAGGCGCGGTGGCCGAGGAAGATCTTATTGATGTAGAGCTCGAGGATCTCGTCCTTGGTCAGCTCGCGCTCGATCTTGAAGGCCAGCAGAACCTCTTTCAGCTTGCGGGTGTAGGTCTTCTCGGGACTCAGGAAATAATTGCGCGCCACCTGCATGGTGATGGTGCTCGCGCCTTCCGCGGTGGTGCCCGACTGCCAGTTCTTCCAGGCGGCGCGCACGATGCCCTGAAAATCGACGCCCTGGTGGAAGTAAAAGGAGTCGTCCTCGGCCGCCAGGATCGCATTCACCAGCAGCGGCGGCACCTGGTCGATGGTCACCGGGATGCGCCGCTCCTCGCCGAACTCGGCGATCAGCGTGCCCTCCGCGGTGTACACGCGCAGCGGCACCTTGAGCGGGTTGTCGCCGAGGCGCTCGATCGAGGGCAGGGTCGGGGTCAGCAGCAGCGCCACCAGGGCGGCCAGGATGACGCCGGCGACGAACAGGCCGAACACGGCAATCAGCGCGAGCTGCCACCAGCGCCGCGGGAGATAGTCGGTCCATTTCGGCTTGGCGAGCGGGCTACTCGGGGAGTCCATGGGATGCTAAGAGGTTTACTACTGAATTGAAGGGCTTAGGGGTCCAGCCCCGAGTATAAATCCCTTTACCCCCGGACCCAATAGACATTTGTCATTTCCGTTTGTCATCGTCTATATTTGGGGTTAGCATTTCATGCAAACTTGCACCTATTCCGCCTAAGCTACTGGAATAAAGAGAGAATATTGTGGCCGCCCTGGGGAGCTTAATCGCCAAAAAGAAGCAGCCGATCATCGGCGTCGATATCAGCGCGTCGTCGATCAAGGTGCTCGAGTTGAGCCGGCAGGGCGAGCACTACCGCGTCGAGCGTTATGCCGTCGAGCCGCTGCCGCAGAACGCCGTGGTCGAGAACACCATTGCCGAAGTCGACCAGGTGGCCCAGACCATGCAGCGCGCGGTCAAGCGCTCCGGCACCAAGTGCAAGCATGTGGCGGTCGCGGTCGCCGGCTCGCACGTGATCAGCAAGATCATCAACATGCCGGCGGGCCTGAGCGATCAGGACCTGCAGACCCAGATCGAGATGGAGGCCGACCGCTACGTGCCCTACCCGCTCGACGAGGTGAACATGGATTGGGAGGTGCTGGGCTCGACCGAGGCCAACGCCGAGCAGGTCAACGTGCTGATCGCCGCCTGCCGCAAGGAGATCGTCGACGACTACCTGGCGGTGACGCAGGGCGCGGGACTCACGCCGGTGGTGGTCGATATCGAGACCTATGCGATGGAGAACGCCTACGGGCTGATCGCCCAACACATGCCGGGCGGCGGCATGGAGAAGACCATCGCGGTGCTCGACATCGGCGCGACCACCACGAACATCAACGTGATGCACGACAACCGCTCGATCTACACCCGCAACCACACCTTCGGCGGCCGCCAGCTGACCGAGGAGATCCAGCGCCGCTACGGCTTGTCTTATGAGGAAGCCGGGCTGGCCAAGAAGCAGGGCGGGTTGCCGGACAATTACCAGTCCGACGTGTTGCGGCCGTTCATGGAGGCCATGTGCCAGGAGATCATGCGCGCCTTGCAGTTCTTCTACTCGTCGAGCCCGTATAACAGCGTCGACCAGGTGCTGCTGGCCGGCGGCTGCGCCCAGATCCCGGGCGTCGACGAGCTGGTCGCGGCGCGCATCGGCGTGCCCACCAGCATCGCCAATCCCTTCGCCAGCATGTCGCTGGCCTCGCGCGTCAAGCCGCAGATCCTGAGCAGCGACGCGCCGTCGCTGATGATCACCTGCGGGCTGGCCATGCGGGGGTTCGACGCATGACCAAGCTGAATCTGCTGCCGTGGCGCGATATACGCCGCAAGGAGCAGGACCGCCAGCTGCTGAGCATCGGCGTCGGCGCCGGCATCATGATGCTGCTGGTGATCTTCTACGCGCACCTGCACGTCTCGGCCCTGATCGAGAACCAGCAGAACCGCAACAAGTACATGACCGACGAGATCGCCAAGCTCGAAGAGCAGATCAAGGAGATCCGCGAGCTCAAGCGGCAGCGCGACGCACTGATCGCGCGCATGCGCGTCATCGAGCAGCTGCAGAGCGACCGCACCCAGATCGTCCACGTCTTCGACGACCTGGTGCGAAAGCTGCCGGAGGGCATGTACCTCACCAGCCTCAAGCAGAGCGGCAAGAACTTCACCCTGACCGGCATGGCCCAGTCGAACGCCCGGGTGTCGGCGCTGATGCGTAACCTGGACACCTCCGACTGGTTCGCCAACCCGAACCTCGACGTGATCAACGTCTCGGCCAAGGGCAGTGACCGGGTCAGTCAGTTCACGCTGCGGGTCACGCAGAAGGCCAAGGCCGCGGACGCGGCGGCCGAGGGGGCGGCGCCATGACGCTCGACGATTTTAAGAACATCGATTTCAACAACTTCGCGTCCTGGCCCTACCCGATCAAGATCGGCGCGATTGTCGCGGCCTGCCTGCTGATTCTGGGGGCGGGCTATTACTTCGTGATCGCCGACGAATTGACCCAGCTCGAGACCGAGAAGCAGAAGGAGCAGGGGCTCAAGGACACTTATCTCGGCAAGAAGGCCCAGGCGATCAACCTCGAGGCCTACAAGCAGCAGATGGAGGAGATGGGCCAGCAGTTCGGTACCCTGCTGCGGCAGCTGCCGAACAAGACCGAGGTGCCCAACCTGCTGGTCGACATCACCCAGGCCGGTCTCGGCCGCGGGCTGGACTTCGTGCTGTTCAAGCCGGAGCGCGAGCGCCCGTTGGACTTCTACGCCGAGCTGCCGATCAGCATCAAGGTGACCGGCGGTTACCACGAGCTCGGCATGTTCGTCAGCGACGTGGCGTCGCTGTCGCGCATCGTGACGCTTGGTGAGGTGCAGATCAGCAGCAACGAGAAGACCAACAAACTGGAAATGGCGGCGATCGCCAAGACCTACCGCTACCTGGAGGCCGATGAGATCGCCGAGCAGCTCAAGGCCAAGGCCGCGGCACAGAGAAAAGGGGCGCCGCGTCGTCCACCGGCGGGAGCGAAATGAGAATCGACAAGCTGATGATCGCGACGGCCCTGGGGCTGGCGCTCTCGGGCTGTGGCGGCGACGGGATGGAGGACCTGCGCGAGTTCGTCCGCACCGCGCACGCCGACCGCAAGCCGAAGATCGAGCCGCTGCCGGAGATCAAGCCGCACGAGTCCTTTATCTATACCGCGCAGGAGCTGGTCGACCCGTTCGCGACGCGCAATCTGCGGCCGCCGGTTTCGACCGCCGGCGGGCCGCGCCCCGACATGAACCGGCGCAAGGAGCCGCTCGAGGATTTCCCGCTCGATGCGCTCAAGATGGTCGGCACGCTGTCGCGCGGCCAGCAGACCTGGGCCGTGGTGCAGGCCCCGGACGGCTCGGTGCACCGCATTCAAACGGGCAGCTACGTCGGCCAGAATTTCGGCAAGGTGCTGCGCGTCACGCAGGAAAAGGTCGAGGTGCTGGAGCTTGTCCAGGGCGCGCTCGGCGACTGGATCGAACGCGAGGCGAGCCTCGCTATCGCGGAATAAGAGGATAACCCGCATGAAGCCTATTTCGACGACATTCACTCGCCCGGCGCGCGCGCCGCGCCGCGCGTTCGGCGCCGCGCTGGCGGCATTCGCCATGCTGTGTGCGACCGCGGCGGTCGCCGGCGAGCTGACCGCGATCTCCTGGAGCGAATCGGGCGACTCGCCGGCACTCACGATTGAGCTCACCGAAGCCGCCAAGTACGACACCGTCAGCCTCGAAGGCGGTCAGCGCCTGCGGATCAGCTTTCCGAATACGACCCTGGGCGCGGGTGTCACCGACATCTCCGGGCGGGGTAACGTCAAGGGGGTATATCCCTACCTCGCCGACAACGGCACCGCCGTGCACATCGATCTGCTGCTGAATGCGCCCGGCGAGTTGCAGGTCTATCAGACGGGCAATGTCTTTGACGTGAACGTCGTGGCTGTCGGCGCCGGCGGCTCGGCACCCGCGACCGCCGCCGCGCCCGCGCCCGCCCCGGCCGCGGCCCCGCCGCCCGTGCCGGCACCGGCCGCCAAGCCCGCCCCGGCGGCGGCCCCGGTCGTGGAGAAACGCATCGCCATCGAGGACATCGTGTACACCAAGCTGCCCGGCGACCGGATCCAGATTCAGGTCAGGATGACGCAGCCGCCGCCGGAGCCGGCGACGTTCACGATCAGCAATCCGGCGCGCATATCGCTCGACTTCCCCGGGACGCGGGTCGCCATGCCGAAGAGCTCGGTGCGTATCGCCGAGGGCGCGGTGCTCGGCGTCACCGCCGTGGAGGCGCAGGACCGGACCCGGGTGGTGGTCAACCTGGTCCGCACGGCGGCGTACAAGACCGCCATGGACGGCAACACCTTCTCCATCACCGTCGACAACCCGGTCGGCGGGATCGCCGGCACCGAGCAGCCCAAGACCACGCGCTTCGCCAGCACCACCAAGGCCGGCAAGCACCGGCTCGGCAACATCGATTTCCGGCGCGGCCCGCACGGTGACGGCAAAGTGATCATCGGCTTGTCGGACACCGGCATCGGCATCGATATCCGCGAGCAGGCCGGCGAGATCATCGTCGATTTCCTCAACACCTCGGCGCCGCCCGAGCTCCAGCGGCGTCTGGACGTGATGGACTTCGCCACGCCGATCCACAATATCGATACCTATGTGCACGGCAAGAACGTGCGCATGGTGATCACCGCCAAGGGCCGGTACGAACACCTCGCCTACCAGGCCGGCAACGTGTTCACGGTCAACGTCAAGCCGATCGTGGTCAAGCCCGGCGACGAGGTGAAGAAGGACGAGTTCGGCTACTCGGGCGAGAAGCTGTCGCTCAACTTCCAGAACATCGACGTGCGCGCCGCGCTGCAGGTGATCGCGGATTTCACCGGCATCAACTTCGTCACCAGCGATTCGGTCAAGGGCAGCCTGACCCTGCGCCTCAAGGACGTCCCCTGGGATCAGGCGCTCGACATCATCCTCGACGCCAAGAGCCTGACGGCCCGCAAGAAAGGCAACGTGATCAGCGTCGGCCCGGCCGACGAGGTGGCGGCCAGGGAGAAGGCGGCGCTCGAGGCCGGCAAGCAGGTGCTGGAGCTGGAGCCGCTGGTCTCGGAGCTCATCCAGATCAACTATTCCAAGGCCGACGACATCGCCAAGCTGCTCAAGTCCATCAAGCCGGTGACCGACCTGAAGGCGGCCCAGGGCACCTTCGGCAGCGTGAGCGTCGAGAAGATCGAGACCGAATCGAACACGCTGCTGTCGCCGCGCGGCCAGGTGACCGTGGACGAGCGCACCAATTCGCTGCTGATCCAGGACACGCCGGCCAAGATCCGCGAGATCCGCCAGTTGATCGCGCAGCTCGACCAGCCGGTGCGCCAGGTGATGATCGAGACCCGGCTGGTCGAGGCCACCGACGACTTCACCCGCAACCTCGGCGCGCGCTGGGGGACCTTCGGCCAGAACACCGTCGGCAACAACATCGTCACCCACTGCGGCACGCTCGACTGCAACGTCGACATCCTCAACGGCGACCCCATCCAGCTCGCCGGCAACGCGCTGGCCGTGAACCTCGGCGCCAACCCGATCGGCACGAACTCTCCCGGCTCGATCGGCTTCAGCCTCATGCACCTGCCGAACGGCAATTTCCTGAGCCTGGAGCTGTCGGCCCTGGAGGCCGAGGGACGCGGCAAGATCATCTCCAGCCCGCGGCTCATCACCGCCAACCAGAAGAAGGCGCGCATCGAGCAGGGCCAGGAGCGTGTGTTCGTTACCAGCGGCGGCCTCGGCAACACCGCCATCATCAAGAAGGCCGTGCTGGCGCTCGAGGTCACGCCGCGCATCACCCCGGACGACCGCATCATCCTCGACGTGCTGGTCACCAAGGACAGCTTCGCCGCGGCCGATGCCACGACGATCAACAAGAAGGAGATCACCACCCAGGTGCTGCTCGAGAACGGCGAGACCGTGGTGATCGGCGGCATCTACGAGCAGCAGCAGGCCAACAATATCACCAAGGTACCCTACCTGGCCGACATTCCGCTGGTCGGCTGGGCGTTCCAGAAGAAGAACAAGTTCGACAATAAGGTCGAGCTGCTCATCTTCCTGACGCCCCGCATCCTGTCCGACAGCCTCAGCATGCGCTGAGCCGGGAACCACGCTTCCCGGGGCGGGCGGCCGGCATAGTCCGCCCGCCCCTTGATTTATTCCGGTCCGGCTGGCATAAGCCGACCATGAAAGGTCGGCGAAACCTGTTCCTGATCGGCCCGATGGGCGCCGGCAAATCGACCATCGGGCGCCACCTCTCGACGCTCCTCAAGCTGCGGTTCCTCGACGCCGACCACGAGATCGAGGCCCGCACCGGCGTCAGCATCCCGCTGATCTTCGACATCGAGGGCGAGCCCGGCTTCCGCAGGCGCGAGGCGGCGGTGATCGACGAGCTCACCCGCCAGCAGTCGGTGGTGCTCGCCACCGGCGGCGGTGCTATCCTGGACGAGGCCAACCGCGCGGCCCTGAAGGAGCGCGGGATCGTGGTCTATCTGCGCGCCGGCGTCGACATCCTGGTCGAGCGCACCCGCCGCGACCGCAACCGGCCGCTGCTTCAGACCGCCGATCCGCGCGCCCGTATCGAGGAGCTGCTCGCCCGGCGCGGGCCGCTCTACGAGGCGACCGCCGATATAATCGTGGACACCGACCAGCGCAGCCCGCTGACGGTGGCGCGGGAGGTGGCGGCCAAGGTGAACGAGTTCCGGAACGATGAAGACGATCACGCTTGATCTCGGGGAGCGCAGCTACCCGATCCACATCGGCGCCGGCCTGCTGGGACGGCCCGAGCTGCTCGTGCCGTGCATCGCCGGGCGGCGCGTGGTGATCGTCAGCAATGAGACGGTCGCGCCGCTGTATCTGGACCGGCTCGCGGCCGGCGTCGCGCGCTTCGATCCGCTGCCGGTGGTGCTGCCGGACGGTGAGCAGCACAAGACCCTGGAGGTGCTCAACCGTATCTTCGACGCCATGCTCGCGGCGCGCTGCGACCGCAAGACCACCGTCATCGCGCTCGGCGGTGGCGTGGTCGGCGACATGGCCGGATTCGCCGCGGCCGTCTACCAGCGCGGCGTGCCGTTCATCCAGGTGCCGACCACGCTGCTGGCCCAGGTCGACTCCTCGGTCGGCGGCAAGACCGGTGTCAACCATCCGCTCGGCAAGAACATGATCGGCGCCTTCCACCAGCCGCGCTGCGTGCTGATCGACACCGACACCCTCAACACCCTGCCGGACCGGGAGCTGTCGGCCGGCCTCGCCGAGGTCATCAAGGTCGGCCTGATCCGCGACCCCGAATTTCTCGGTTGGCTGGAGGCGAACCTGGACGCGCTGCTCACGCGCGACCCGCAGGCGCTGAGTCACGCGATCGAGCGCTCCTGCCGCAACAAGGCCGAGGTGGTGGCGGCCGACGAGCGCGAGGCCGGCAGTCGCGCGCTGCTCAATCTCGGTCACACCTTCGGCCACGCCATCGAGACCGGCACCGGCTACGGCAGCTGGCTGCACGGCGAGGCGATCGCCGCCGGCATGGTCATGGCCGCCGATCTGTCGCGGCGGCTGGGCTGGCTGGACGCGGCGGCCGTCGAGCGCGTGGCGCGGCTCATGCGACGCGCGCGCCTGCCGGAGCGCGCGCCGGCATCCTTGAGCGCAGCCCGCATGCTCGAGCTCATGAGCGTCGACAAGAAGGTGCTGGACGGCCAGATGCGGCTGGTGCTGCTCCAGTCGCTGGGTCAGGCGGTGATCACCGGCGAGGTGCCGGTGGAGCGCCTGCGCGAGACGCTGGAGCAGTGCCGCCAGGCGGCCTGAGGCGACCTGCATGGAGCTCGCCGCCTACGCCGCCCACCCCGAGCAATCGCGCGGCCGCCGCCACCCGGAGGGCCCGCCGGCGCACCGCTCCGAGTTCCAGCGCGACCGCGACCGCATCGTGCACTGCGCGGCCTTCCGGCGCCTGGAATACAAGACCCAGGTGTTCGTGAACCACGAGGGCGACCTGTTCCGCACCCGACTCACCCATTCCATCGAGGTCGCCCAGATCGGCCGCTCCATCGCCCGCGCGCTGGGCCTGAACGAGGACCTGACCGAGGCGATCGCCCTGGCCCACGATCTCGGCCA
The DNA here is from genome assembly GCA_036393295.1 of Acidiferrobacterales bacterium. Lineage (GTDB taxonomy): Bacteria > Pseudomonadota > Gammaproteobacteria > Acidiferrobacterales > UBA6901 > DASWHF01. The sequence goes on along the minus strand of DASWHF010000107.1, from coordinate 10,931 downwards.
CACGCCGTTCGGTCACTCCGGCCAGGACGCGCTCAACGCCTGCATGCGCAACCACGGCGGCTTCGAGCACAATCTGCAGTCGCTGCGCGTGGTCGACGTGCTCGAGGAGCGCTACGCCGAGTTCCCCGGGCTCAACCTGACTTTCGAGACCCGCGAGGGCATCCTCAAGCACTGCTCGCTCAAGAACGCCGGCGAGCTCGGCGAGCTCGGCCGGCGTTTCCTGGACAAGACCGAGCCCGGCCTCGAGGCCCAGGTCGCCAATCTCGCCGACGAGATCGCCTACAACAACCACGACGTCGACGACGGCCTGCGCTCCGGATTGATCGGCATGGAGCCGCTGCGCGACCTGGCGCTGTTCGCCCGCCAGCACGATGAGGTCGAGCGCCGCCACCCCGGCCTGCCGGCGCGCGTGCAGGTGCACGAGACCATACGCCGCATGATCAATTATCTGGTGGTCGATCTGATCGATCACAGCCGTGGCCTGCTGACCCATGCCGGCGTGCAGGACATCGACGCGGTGCGCGCCGCCGGCCGGTCCTTGATCGCCTTCAGCGAGCCGGTGCGGACCGAGAGTCGCGAGCTCAAACAGTTTCTGCGCCGCGAGCTGTACTCGCACTACCGGGTGCGGCGCATGACCCTCAAGGCCGCCAGGATCATCGAGGAACTGTTCGGCGCCTTCCTCGACGATCCGCGGCTGCTGCCGCCCCAGGACCAGGAGCGCTTCCGGCGCGAGGCCGACCGGGGTTCCGGTGCCCGGGTGATCGCCGACTACATCGCCGGCATGACCGACCGCTACGCCATCCGTGAGCACAAGCGCCTGTTCGACGCCGCGGAGCTGACTTGAGAATAAGAAAGACTTAGCCACGGGGAGCACGGGGAGCACGGGGAATAATCGTCAGCAAACCCCGGCACGGCCAACCCTAGCTTGTTCCCCCGTGTCCCCCGTGCTCCCCGTGGCAGACTTTCAAGCCTTTCAGGTGTGTTCCCCGGTCCGTGGGCAGGTCCGATCACGTCGGTAAATGCCTGGATAAAGGCGCTTTTCCCAGGTGTCGGCGCCCCGCCCACCGTTGATGGACCCCCACCGAACGGGTAGACTTGAATCCTTTTCGCCCGCGAATTCAGGCGGGCGAGGGATTGGTACGGGTTTTTTCGACGCAGATCGCGTTTGTCTGCAGTCATCACGAGGAATGCCAAGGTGAACCATCCGGCCTGCCCCCCGGCACAAGGTCTCTACGATCCGCGCTTCGAGCATGACGCTTGCGGCGTCGGTTTCATCGCCCATATCCAGGGCGGGAAGACCCATGCGATCGTGGAAAGCGGCCTTACCATCCTCAACAATCTCACGCACCGCGGCGCGGTCGGCGCCGATCCGCTGGCGGGCGACGGCGCCGGTATCCTCATCCAGGTTCCGGACGCCTTTCTGCGTCGCGAGTTCGGCAAACAACAGGCCACGCTGCCGGCCGCCGGGCAGTACGGTATCGGCATGCTGTTCCTGCCGCGCCCGGCCGACACCCGCGCCGCCTGCGAGCGCATCATCGCCGAGAGCATCGCCGCCGAGGGTCTCACGCTGCTTGGCTGGCGCGACGTGCCGGTCGACAACTCAGGGCTCGGCGAGGGCGTGAAGGCGGTCGAGCCGGTAGTCCGCCAAGCGGCGATCGGCGGCGCGCCGCCAAGCGGCGACGCCAACGCCTTCGAGCGCAAGCTGTTCGTGCTGCGCAAGGTGATCGAGCACCGCGTGCGCGCGCTGGATCTGCCGGGTGCCGGGGACTTCACCATCCCGTCGCTGTCGAGCCGCACCCTGGTCTACAAGGGCATGCTGCTGGCCTCGCAGGTCGGCGAGTACTACCGCGACCTCGGCGATCCGGACCTGGCCACGGCGCTGGCGCTGGTGCACCAGCGCTTTTCGACCAACACCTTCCCGCGCTGGGACCTGGCGCACCCGTTCCGCATGATCGCGCACAACGGCGAGATCAACACCCTGCGCGGCAACATCAACTGGATGGCGGCGCGCCGTCATTCGATGTCGTCCACGCGGCTGGGCGCGGACCTCGACAAGCTCTGGCCGCTGATCGTCGAGGGCCAGTCGGACTCGGCCTGCTTCGACAACGCCCTCGAGCTGCTGGTCGCCGGCGGCTATTCGCTGGCGCACGCCATGATGCTGCTGATCCCCGAGGCCTGGAGCAAGAACGAGCTCATGGACGCCCAGCGCAAGGCCTTCTACGAGTACCACGCCTCGCTGATGGAGCCGTGGGACGGCCCGGCGGCGGTCGCCTTCACCGACGGCCGCCAGATCGGCGCGACCCTGGACCGCAACGGCCTGCGGCCCGCGCGCTATCTCATCACCGACGACGACCTGGTGGTCATGGCCTCGGAGATGGGCGTGCTCGACATCCCGGAGTCGAAGATCGTCAAGAAGTGGCGCCTGCAGCCCGGCAAGATGTTCCTGATCGATCTCGAGCAGGGCCGCATCATCGACGACGCCGAGCTCAAGAGCGCGCTCGCCGGCGCCCGCCCCTACCGCGACTGGCTCGACCGGACCCAGGTGCTGCTCGAGAACCTGCCGTCGCGCCCGGTGAACGTGCCGAAGACCGACGCCAGCCTGCTCGATCGCCAGCAGGCCTTCGGCTACAGCCAGGAGGACATCAAGCTGCTGCTCACGCCCATGGCCGTGACCGGCCAGGAGCCGGTCGGCTCGATGGGCAACGACACGCCGCTGGCGGTGCTGTCCAACCGGCCGAAGCCCTTGTACAGCTATTTCAAGCAGCTGTTCGCGCAGGTGACCAACCCGCCGATCGACCCGATCCGCGAGGAGCTGGTGATGTCGCTGGTGTCCTTCATCGGCCCGCGCCCGAACCTGCTGGGCCTGGACGCCACCGAGCCGCACCGGCGCCTCGAGGTCGAGCAGCCGGTGCTGACCTACGAGGACATGGAGAAGATCCGCTGCATCACCGACTGCACGGACGGATCGTTTCATTCGATCACGCTCAGCATGTGCTATCCGGCCGCCGACGGCGCCGACGGCATGGCGTCGGCGCTCGACGCGCTGTGCGCGGCCGCCGAAAAGGCCGTGCACGACGGCCACAACATCCTGGTGCTCTCGGACCGCGACATGGATGCGGACCGCATCGCCATCCCCGCGCTACTGGCGACCAGCGCCGTGCACCATCACCTGATCCGCGCCGGCCAGCGCACCCGGGTCGGGCTGGTGGTCGAGACCGGCTCGGCGCGCGAGGTGCATCACGTCGCCATGCTGGCCGGCTACGGCGCCGAAGCCGTGCACCCCTACCTGGCCTTCGAAACCTTGGCGAGCATGCGCGAGCTGCTGCCGAAGGACTTGTCGCACACCGAGGCCGTCAAGCGCTTCATCAAGGCGATCGACAAGGGCCTGTACAAGGTCATGTCCAAGATGGGCATCTCGACCTACCAGTCGTATTGCGGCGCGCAGATCTTCGAGGCGGTCGGGCTCAACAGCGCCTTCGTGGATGAGTACTTCTCCGGCACCGCGACCAAGGTCGAGGGGATCGGCATCAAGGAAGTCGCCGAGGAGGCGGTGCGCTGGCACCGGCTGGCCTACGGCGACGCGCCGCTATACCGCAATGCGCTCGACACCGGCGGCGAATACGCCTACCGCGTTCGCGGCGAGGCGCATATGTGGACGCCGGAGTCGATCGCCAAGCTGCAGCACGCCACGCGCGGCAACAGCACCCGGACCTACCGGGAATACGCGCGGCTGATCAACGAGCAGAGCGCGCGCCTGATGACGCTGCGTGGTTTGTTCGAGATCAAATCGGCGGCCAAACCGGTTCCGCTCGACGCGGTCGAGCCGGCGGCCGAGATCGTCAAGCGCTTCGCGACCGGCGCCATGTCCTTCGGTTCGATCTCGCGCGAGGCGCACAGCACGCTGGCGATCGCCATGAACCGGCTGGGCGGCAAGTCCAACACCGGCGAGGGCGGCGAGGAGCCGGACCGCTTCAAGCCGCTGCCGAACGGCGACTCGATGCGCTCGGCCATCAAGCAGGTCGCGGCCGGCCGCTTCGGCGTGACTACCGAATACCTGGTGAACAGCGACCAGATCCAGATCAAGATGGCGCAGGGCGCCAAGCCCGGCGAGGGCGGCCAGCTGCCGGGCCACAAGGTCTCCGAGACCATCGCCAAGGTGCGCTACTCGATGCCGGGCGTGCAGCTCATCTCGCCGCCGCCGCACCACGACATCTACTCGATCGAGGATCTGGCGCAGCTCATCCACGACCTGAAGAACGTCAACCCGCGGGCCTCGATCAGCGTCAAGCTGGTCTCCGAGGTCGGCGTCGGCACGGTCGCCGCGGGTGTGGCCAAGGCGCATTCCGATCATATTACGATCTCCGGCCACGACGGCGGCACCGGCGCCAGCCCGCTGTCGTCCATCATGTACGCCGGCAGCCCCTGGGAGCTCGGCCTGGCCGAGACCCAGCAGACGCTGGTGCTCAACCGGCTGCGCGGCCGCGTCGCGGTACAGGTCGACGGCCAGATGAAGACCGGCCGCGACGTGGTGATCGGCGCGCTGCTCGGCGCCGACGAGTTCGGCTTCTCGACCGCGCCGCTGGTGGTCGAGGGCTGCATCATGATGCGCAAGTGCCATCTCAACACCTGCCCGGTCGGCGTCGCCACCCAGGATCCGGTGTTGCGCAAGAAATTCACCGGCCAGCCGGAGCACGTGGTGAACTACTTCTTCTTCGTCGCCGAGGAGGTGCGCGAGTACATGGCGAAGATGGGCTTCCGGCGCTTCGACGAGATGGTCGGGCGCGTCGACATGCTCGACACGCGCCAGGGCGTCACGCATTGGAAGGCCCGGGGCCTGGATTTCTCGCGCATCCTCTATCAGCCCGAGCCGGCGAAGGGCGTGGCGATCAATCATCGCGAGCGGCAGGACCACGGACTCGACAAGGCGCTCGACCACGCGCTGATCAAGCAGGCGCGCCCGGCGCTCGACGAGCGTCAGCCGGTCAAGATCGACGTGCGCATCAAGAACATCCACCGCACGGTCGGCGCCATGCTGTCCGGCGAGGTCGCGCGCCGCCACGGCCACGGCGGTCTGCCGGAGGACACGATTTACGTCCGCGCCACCGGCACCGCCGGCCAGAGCTTCGGCGCGTGGCTGGCGCACGGCATCACGCTGGAGCTGGCCGGCGAGGCCAACGACTACGTCGGCAAGGGCCTGTCGGGCGGGCGCATCGTCATCTATCCGCCGAAGGACAGCCCGATCGTCCCGGAGCACAACATCGTGGTGGGCAACACCGTGCTGTATGGCGCGATCACCGGCGAGTGCTATTTCCGCGGCGTTGCCGGCGAGCGCTTCGCGGTGCGCAACTCCGGCGCGGTGGCGGTGGTCGAGGGCGTCGGCGACCACGGCTGCGAGTACATGACCGGCGGCGTGGTGGTGGTGCTGGGCCAGGCCGGGCGCAACTTTGCGGCCGGCATGAGCGGCGGCATGGCCTTCGTGCTGGACGAGGCCGGCGATTTCGCCAAGCGCTGCAATCTCGCCATGGTGGAGCTCGAGCCGCTGCCTGAGGAGGATCGGGCGGCCGACGCGCACGAGCAGCAGGGCGGCGAGCTGGAAACGCACGGCATGGTGAACATCGACCCGCTCGAGCAGAGCGACGCCACGATCCTGCGCACGCTGATCCAGCAGCACCTGCACTATACCGGCAGCGCGCGCGCCCGGAAGATCCTGGACAATTTCGACAGCTATCTGGGCAAGTTCGTGAAGGTCATGCCGGTCGAGTACCGCAAGGCCCTGGAGAAGATGGCCGCGGCGCGCGCCGCGGGCGAGGTCCGCGCCGGAAGGGTGAAGCATGGGTAAGCCGACCGGTTTTCTCGAGATCAGGCGCGTCGACCCCGATCACCTCCCGATTCCCGAGCGCATCCGCTTCTACCGGGAGTTCACGCTGCCGCTCCAGGACGAGGTCATGAGCCAGCAGGGCGCGCGCTGCATGGACTGCGGCATCCCGTTCTGCCAGACCGGCTGCCCGGTGAACAACATTATCCCGGACTGGAACGACCTGGTGTTCCGCAACCGCTGGCGCGAGGCGCTGGAGGTGCTGCACTCGACCAACAATTTCCCCGAGTTCACCGGCCGCATATGCCCGGCGCCCTGCGAGGCGGCGTGCACGCTCAACATCAATAACGACCCGGTGACCATCAAGCATATCGAGTGCGCGATCATCGATAAGGGCTTCGAGGAGGGCTGGGTCAAGCCGCAGCCGGCCGCGCACAAGACCGGCAGGAAGGTCGCGGTGGTCGGCTCCGGTCCGGCCGGCATGGCCTGCGCTCAGCAGCTGGCGCGCGCCGGCCACGCCGTGGCGCTGTTCGAAAAGAGCGACCGCATCGGCGGTCTGCTGCGCTACGGCATCCCCGATTTTAAAATGGAGAAGCACGTCATCGACCGGCGCATGGAGCAGATGCGCGCCGAGGGCGTGGAGTTTCGCGTCAACCAGCACGTCGGCGTCACGCTGCCGGCGAAGACGCTGCTCGACGAGTTCGATGCCGTGGTGCTGACCGGCGGCTCCGAGCACCCGCGCGACCTGCCGGTGCCGGCGCGCGAGCTCGCCGGCATCCACTTCGCCATGGACTTCCTGCCGCAGCAGAACAAGCGCGTCGCCGGCGATCCGGTGCCGGAGGACGCCGCCATCCTGGCGACCGGCAAGCATGTCATCGTGATCGGCGGCGGCGATACCGGTTCGGACTGCATCGGCACCTCGATCCGCCAGGGCGCGCGCTCGATCACCCAGCTCGAGATCAATCCGCGCCCGCCCGAGCAGGAGCACAAGCCGCTCACCTGGCCCAATTGGCCGCTCAAGCTGCGCACCTCGTCGAGCCAGGAGGAGGGCGCGGTGCGCGAGTGGAGCGTGGCGACCAAGCGTTTCGCCGGCCGGGACGGCCGGGTCACCGCCCTGCACGGCATTCGCCTCGAATGGAAGCAGGACGCCGCCGGCGTGTGGCGGCCGCACGAGATCCCCGGCAGCGAGTTCGAGCTCAAGGCAGATCTGGTGCTGCTGGCGATGGGCTACACCCATCCGGTGCACCCGGGCCTGCTCGAGGAGCTCGGCGTGGCGCTCGACGCGCGCGGCAACGTCGAGGCGGACGAGGAGCGCTACGCGACCTCGGTGCCCAAGGTGTTCGTCGCCGGCGACATGCGCCGCGGCCAGTCGCTGGTCGTCTGGGCGATCCGCGAGGGCCGCCAGGCGGCGCGTGCGGTCGACGAGTTTCTGATGGGGCACTCCGACTTGCCGCGTTGATCGCCACCGACGCAAAGACGCAGAAAAAATGAAATTCCTGTAGGCGGGGCTTCCAGCCCCGCTGTCTTCGGGGCGGCACGGCGGGGCAGGATGCCCCGCCTACAGTCTTATAATGTTGCTCTCTGCGCCTCTGCGTTGAGTTTTTGACCCAATGACCGAACTCAAAAACGATCGTTTCTTGCGGGCGCTGCTGCGCGAACCGGTGGATGTGACGCCGATCTGGATCATGCGCCAGGCCGGACGCTATCTGCCGGAGTATCGCGCGGTGCGCGAGAAGGCCGGGTCGTTCATGCGACTTTGCACGACGCCGGAGCTGGCCTGCGAGGTGACGCTCCAGCCGTTGCGGCGTTTCGATCTCGACGCCGCGATCCTGTTCTCCGACATTCTCACCATCCCCGATGCCATGGGCCTGGGGCTGCACTTTGCCGACGGCGAGGGGCCGCAGTTCGAGCGGCCGGTGCGGAGCGCGGCCGACGTGCAGCGGCTCGGCGTGCCCGACCCGGAGGTGGCGCTGCGCTACGTGATGGACGCGGTGCGCCTGACCCGTCGCGAGCTGGACGGCCGCGTGCCGCTGATCGGCTTCGCCGGTTCGCCCTGGACCCTGGCGACTTACATGGTCGAGGGCGGCACGAGCAAGGAGTTCGCGCTGATCAAGGGCATGCTCTACGACCAGCCGGCGCTGCTGCACCGCCTGCTCGACACCGTCGCCGATGCCGTGACGGTCTATCTCAACGCCCAGATCGCCGCCGGCGCCCAGGCGGTCATGATCTTCGATACCTGGGGCGGGGCGCTCACGCCGCGCGACTACAGCGAGTTCTCGCTGCGCTACATGGGCAGGATCGTCCAGGGCCTGACGCGCGAGCACGACGGCCGGCGCGTGCCGGTGACGCTGTTCACCAAGGGCGGCGGCCAATGGCTGGAGGCCATGACCGGTACCGGTTGCGACGCGCTGGGCGTGGACTGGACCACCAATCTGGGTGACGCGCGCGCCCGCACCGCCGGCCGCGTGGCGCTGCAGGGCAATATGGATCCGAGCGTGCTGTACGCGGGTGCCGAGCGTATCCGCGATGAGGTGGGCACCATCCTGGAAAGTTACGGCCCCGGCACCGGCCACGTATTCAATCTGGGTCACGGCATCCATCAAGGCGTCGATCCGGACAAGGTCGCGGTGCTGGTCGACGCCGTGCACGAGCGCAGCGCGCGCTACCACGCCGCGGGAGAGTGATTCTCATCGCGAAAAAGGGGTCGGAGACAAAGTCCGTCTCCGACCCCTTTTTCGCTTTCCGCTTTCCGCGGGTCACCCCGTCGCTAGCGAAGCTCACTCACCAGCTCGTCGAGCATGCGCTGCGCCTGGCCGCGATAGCCGCCGCCGAACAAATTCAGATGATTGAGGATGTGGTACAGGTTGTAGAGCGTCCTGCGCACCCGGTAGCCGGCGTCGAGCGGCCAGGCGGAGCGGTAGGCACTGTAGAAATCACCGCCGAATCCGCCGAACAGCTCGGTCATGGCGATGTCGGCCTCGCGATCACCGTAGTAGACCGCCGGATCGAAGATCACCGGCTCACCGCCGCGCAGGACACCGTGGTTGCCGCCCCACAGGTCGCCGTGCAGCAGTGAGGGTTGCGGCCGATAGTCGTTGAAGAAGACGCCCAGCCCGGCCATCAGGACGTCCCCCTGGCGCTGCAGTCCCCCGTTGTAGCCGTTGCGGCCTGCGAGCTCGAGCTGGAAGCGCAGGCGCCGCTCGCGCCAGAACGCCAGCCAATCGGCGGATTCGGTATTGACCTGCGGCGTCGAGCCGACGGTATTGTCGCGGCGCCAGCCGAATCGCTCGGCGCTGTGACGATGCATGGCCGCCAGGCGCTCACCGAGACGCGCGCCACTGCCGCCCGCGCCGCCGTCGAGCTCGAGATGCTCCAGCACCAGGTAGGCGCGTCCCGCGGCGCTGCCGTGGCAGATCGGCGCCGGGACGCGCACGCTGCGGCTGGCGGCGATTTCCGCCAGCCCCTCGGCCTCCGCGGCGAACATGTCGTGCCGGGCGGCCTCGTTGAGCTTGACGAAATAGCGCCGGCCGCCGGCCTCCAGCACTTCGGTCGAGCTGATGCAGCCGCCCCCGGCCGAGCGGCGCCGGGGGTTGGCGAAGGGCTCACCCGTGGCGGCGGCGATATGCGCGGCGATGGCCGGCCATAGGGTCATCCGGGCTTCCTGCAAGCAAGATGGGGCATGACCCGGGCAAGTATACAACGGACATCTCCGCGGGCGGCCTGGGACGAATGATTGGCCGGTCGTCAAGCGCTTATTCACATGCTGGGGCAATCCGCACGGGAACAGCGCTGGCGCTGGTGCAATATCAAAAGTGTTCCGGGAATCTAATGTAACATATTGGTTATCATATGTTTTTTGACCAGTTCATTTTTTAATCAAATCAAGAAAACCGGCACTTTTTTGGCGAGGCGGACCAAACGACCCAAGTTCTTCAACAGTTTTATCCACAGATTCTGTGAATAAGCCCAGCCCGTTTTGCGTCAATGAGTTAGCAGGATTTTCCGCGATCCAGTCTCATCGTGGAGCCGTGTGTTTCACGCCAGCGAATCGCGCCGGCCTGCACGGACGCTGTGGTAGAGTGCGCGCCATGTCCGAGGTCCCGCCGATTATCGTCCGCATCGCCGTCCCGTCCCCGTTACGCCGCCACTTCGACTACCGCCTGCCGCGCGGCAGCGCGCCGCCGCCGCGCGGCGCGCGGGTCCGCGTACCCTTCGGGCGCCGTGCGCTGATCGGCCTGGTGCTCGGCCACGGCGAGGCCAGCGCGCTGCCGGCCGAACGTCTGAAGCCGATCGACACCGTGCTGGACGCGACGCCGCTGCTGTCGGAAGAACTGCTGGGATTCATCGAGTGGGCGGCCGATTACTACCATCATCCGATCGGCGATGCGCTGCACACTGCGCTGCCGGTCACGCTGCGGCGGGGGATGGCGGCCGCGCCGCGCGGCGAGGAATGGGTCAGCCTGACCGCGGCCGGGCGCGAGCTCGCGCCGCAGGCGCTGGCGCGCGCGCCGCGCCAGCGCGCGGTCGTGGCGGTGCTCGCCGCGGCGCCGGCCGAGGGCCTGGCGATGGCGGCGCTGGCCGAGCGGATCCCGCAGGCGCGCAGCGCGCTGCGCACGCTCGCGGCCAAGGGCCGGGTGCAGGTCGATCTGCATGAACCGGCGCCGGCCGCGGTGCCGGCGGCGCGCCCAGGCCCGGCGCTGACCGATGCCCAGCAGCAGGCCGTGAGCACGATCACCGCGGCGCTCGGCGGCTTTCACGGATTTCTGGTTCACGGCATCACCGGCAGCGGCAAGACCGAGGTCTATTTGCGCGCGGTGGACGCCGCCGTGGCCGGTGGCGGTCAGGCGCTCGTGCTGGTGCCCGAGATCGGCCTGACGCCGCAGCTGATCCAGCGCTTCCGCGAGCGCCTCAAAGCCCCGTTGGTGGTCATGCATTCGGGGCTCAACGAGAGCGAGCGCCACAATGCCTGGCTCGCGGCGCGCGCCGGCCGCGCGGCGATCGTGCTCGGCACGCGCTCGGCGGTGTTCGCGCCGCTGCCACGGCTGAAACTGATCATTGTCGACGAAGAGCACGACGGCTCGTACAAGCAGCAGGACGGCTTCCGTTACTCGGCACG
>DASWHF010000106.1:0-5915 GCA_036393295.1 Acidiferrobacterales bacterium | reverse complement strand
GTCGCGGATGCGGCGCACCAGGCAGCTCGAGCCGACGACGACCATGCGGTCGACGTCTTGCAGGCGGATCGGGGCGGGGTCGCCGAGCTTGCCGCCGGCGTAGCGCACCATGGCGTCCAGCACGTCGGCCTGGACCGAGCGGTCCTGCGGGCGGCGCGGCGCGATCGGGGCACCGTCCTTGACGACCCACAGGATCGCGTCGGCGGCCGCTTCCAGCTCGTCTTGCCAGGGAACCTCTTCAGCGGCGTTGTCGAAGCACGCGACGTACAACACCTTGTTGCCGGCGGCGCGCAGCGCCGGGCCGACGGCGCGGATCTGCGCGGCACCGAGCATGCCGCCGACGTAGAGTATCGTCTGGCCGCCCTCGGTGACCGTGGCGCGCACGCCGGTCGGGCCCATGAAGGTGATCGGGTCGCCGGGCTTGAGCGTGGCGATGAGCCGCGAGCTCGCGCCGTTCTCCATGACCACCACCGACGCGGTGCCGGCTTCGGCGTCGACCTTGCTGCCGTAAAGCGCCAGCGGCTCGGTCTGCAGGCGCGTGCCGTCGATCACCGGCGCGCCGCTCTCGAAGGTCTGCACCCTAAAGAACTGCCCCGGCTTGAACTTGCGCGCCGCCATCGGCGCGCGCACCGTGAGCTCGACGATGCCGGGCGCGATGCGCGCCACATTCTCGACGCGCGCCGCCAGCAGGTCCTGCATCTGCGCGCGGAATCCCTGGTACTCGTCGGCCACGCCGCGATTTGCGGTCTTGTCGCCCATCGCCGCGACGATATGCGGATAGATGCTGCGTGCCGAGGCGACCGCTTTGACCACGCTGCCGTGGAAGACCGGATGGGTGTCGCCGAGGAAGCTCACGCGCTTGCCGTCGTGCTCGTACGAGGTGAACGGCCCGAAGTCGTCGACCTTGGGGTGCGGCGCGACCGCGATGGGTTCCAATCTCCCGCCGACGTCGTGGAAGGTCTGGTAGTGGCCGTGCTCCTTGGCGAAGTGGCCCTTGTGCTCGAATTCGTAGGCGACGTTGGGCCGCGCGCCGGTCGCCACCAGGATGGCGCGCGCCGGCAGTGCGATCTCCTCGCCGGAATCGCCCCACTTGCCGTCCTCGCCGCGCATCAGGCGCCGGCAGACCAGCGCATCGACCTGGCCGTCGGCGTCGACGCGCGCTTCCTTCGGATCGAGGCCTTCGGCGTAGTAAATCCCTTCCTCGAAGGCCTTGATGATCTCCTCGTGGTTGCGCGTGTAGGCCGGCGAATCCTGCATGGCGCGCCGGTAGGCGATGGTGACGCCGCCCCACTGCTGGATGAGCTTGGTGAAGTCCGGCGCCTCGCCGGCCTTTCCGGCGCGGGTGCGCTCCGCGCGCACGGCGCGGCCGTGCGCCAGGAACTCGTCGAGGATCCTGATGCCGGCGGCGTCGAAGCCGGCGCGCACGGCCGGCTCGCCCTGGGCGCCCACCAGCGCCTCGTAACGCGCCAGGGTCTTCTCGACCTGCACGATGTAATACGCTCCGACCTCGGTCGCGGTGTCGACGCCGGTCAGCCCGCCGCCGATCACCACCGCCGGCAGCCGCACCTGCAGGTTCGCCAGGCTCTCGGCGCGCGCCGCGCCCGATAGCTGCAAGGCCATCAGGAAATCGTTCGCCTGGCGCATGCCGGGCGCCAGGCTGCCCGGGACCGGCAGCGCCTGCGGGAGCCCGGCGCCGATGCAGATCGCGACATGGTCGAAGCCGAGTTCCCAGGCGTCCTCGATGGTCAGCGTGCCGCCGAAGCGCACGCCGCCGAACACCTGGAAATGCCGGCGCCGCGCCAGCGACAGGTATACGAGCTTCAGGAAATTCTTGTCCCAGCGATTGGTGATGCCGTACTCGGCCACGCCGCCGAAGCCGGCCATGATGCGCGCGTCCAGCGCCTCTTCCAGCTCGCGGTAGTCGCGGATCGGATGGCTCAACAGCTCGGCCGGCAGCGGCTCGATCTTGAGCCCCTCGACGCCGACCACGGCGAAGCCTTCCATCAACAGGTAATGCGAGAGTGTGAAGCCGGCCGGTCCCATGCCCAGCACCAGCGCCTTGAGCCCCGTGTAGGGCTTGGGCAACCACTGGCGCTGGCGCAACGGGTTCCAGCGTATCAACAGGTCATAGATCTCCACGCCCCAGGGCAGCGCCAGCACATCGGTGAGGATGCGCGTCTCGGTCTGCGGGATGTTCACCGGGTCCTGCTTCTGGTAGATGCAACCCTTCATGCAGTCGTTGCAGATGCGATGCCCGGTGGCGGCGCACAGCGGGTTGTCGATGGTGATCATGGCGAGCGGCGCCAGCACATGGCCGTCGCGCTTGAGCGCGTGCATCTCGGAGATCTTCTGCTCCAACGGGCAGCCGGTGAGCGTCACGCCCAGCGCGTTCGCCTTGAGGCCGCGCTCCGGCTCGCCCTTCTTCTCCGGGAAGCCCTTGGAGCAGAAGTCGCCGTCGTGGTCGTGGCAGTAGATGCAGTAGTGGATCTCGTTTTGCGCCTCGCGCGCGTTGAAGCGCGGGTCGGTGAGCTTGAAGCCGTCGCGGCGGCGCAGGTGCTCGGCCGGGCCGGCGACCCGGCCGGCGGAATCGTTCGCGATCGGGATGATCGGCACCAGGTGCGCGGGATCGACGCCCTGCGGCAGGCGGAAGCTCACCCAGTCCTTCACGGCCGCCCGGCCCTCGGGTGTCTTGATCGCCTGGACGCACCACTGGGTCAACTTTTCGATCTCGTCCTTGTGGTTCTCGGCATCGTCGAGCCAGGGCTGGCCGAGGCGCGCGACCGCGAGCTCGCGGTCGCCGGTGTCCAGCTTCGCGGCGCGCAGTTCCCCGCTGAGCCAGGCATCCAGTTCGGCGAAATCCGGCAGCGGATCCTTGGCCAGCAGCCGGCGGCGCGCGCGGCGCTGCACGTAGAGTCTCTTGAACTGGAAGATCGGGTCGTGGCCGCGGGTGCGCTCGCGCAGCGCCTCGATTTCGCGGCCGACGCCGAACAGCTCGCCGAGCAGGTCCTCGAGCACCGGCCCGCCGGCCAGCAGCAGATCGCTCACCGCTAGCGGCGTGAGCGCATCGCCGCGCCGGTAGGCCAGCAGCCGGTCGTGCATCGCCGCATCGCGCCGCGCGAAGCGCGCCAGGTATTCGCGGTCCAGGCGTTCCAGGCCTTCCTGGGTGAAGAGGTCCTGGAAGCTGTAACCGGGGAGGGCGGGTTCGAAGGCGGACATGAATGGCAACTCGGCTGGGGTCGGCGCTGACAAAGGGGGGCATTATAAGGCGCCGGGCGCCGCGATGGTATTGTCCGAGGTCAAGCGCGGCGGATGGCCGGTCGGGGAATAGCGGTGGATTCACCCGCCCGGCACGGGTTTATTGCGCGCCCTCGCAATGACCGCCGTTTACCGGCGCGCGGCTATTTCTTCTTCGCGCTGCTCAATCCCAGCAGGGCATAGCCCGGGCACCAGCCCATCGCCACGGTGGCCAGCGGCGCGATGCCGATCAGCCCGAGCCAGCGGGCGTTGCCTTCGAGAATGAAAATCAGGCTCAACAACGCCAGTCCCAGCACCACCCGTATCACCTTATCCACACTGCCGACATTGGTTTGCATGATCCCGTCTCCTTTGCGTAGGGGTGAGCCTATTGTTCTCCCAATTCGCGGCGAAATAAACAGGCGTGCTCACTCGCCACGGCGCCATTCGCCCGACTTGCCGCCGGATTTCACCACCAGCCGGATGTCGGTGAGCGTCATGCCGCGGTCCACCGCCTTGCACATGTCGTAGATCGTGAGCAGCGCGATCCCGACCGCGGTCAGCGCCTCCATCTCGACGCCGGTCTGGCCGCTGGTCGCGGCGGTGCAGCGGCAGTGCACGGCGTTATCCGCGGGGACCGGGGTGAGCTCGAGCTCGACATGCGTCAGCGCGACCGGATGACACAGCGGGATCAGCTCGGCGGTCTTCTTCGCCGCCATGATGCCGGCGACGCGCGCGATGCCCAGCACGTCGCCCTTCTTGTGGCCGCCCTGCCGGATCAATGCCAGGGTCTCGGGCCGCATGAGGATGCGCCCCTCGGCGACCGCCTGGCGCGCGGTGACGGCCTTGCCGCCGACGTCGACCATATGCGCCTCGCCGCGCGCGTTGAAGTGGGTGAGGTCAGCCTTTTTCATGGCGGATGCGCGGCAGCAGCTCGACCAAATTGCAGGGCCGGTAACTGGCGTCGAGCTGCGAGAGGATGATCTGGTCCATGCCCAGCCGGCAGGCGCCGGTCGAGCCCGGCAGCATGAACACTACCGTGCCGCCGCCGGCGATGCAGGCGTCGGCGCGCGACTGGATGGTGGAGGTGCCGATCTCCTCGTAGGACAGCATGCGGAACAGCTCGCCGAAACCGGGGATGCGCTTGACGACGAACGGCGCCACTGCCTCAGGCGTCAGGTCGCGCTGCGTCATGCCGGTCCCGCCGGTGGAGATGATGACGTCGACGGCCGGGTCCTCGATCCAGACGCGGAACTGCTCGCGCAGGCGGTCGAGATCCTCGCGCAGGATCGCGCGCGCGGCCACCTTGTGGCCGGCGGTCTTGAGCCGTTCCTCGATCAGGTCGCCGGAGGTGTCGTTCTCGCGCGTGCGCGTGTCCGACATCGTCAGGACCGCGACGTTGAGGGGGACGAAGGGACGTTCGGATTTGCTCATGGCTGGCTCGATGACGGTTAATAAGTATCAACAGATCCCGGGCGGGTCGTCGTCGTCCCGCGTCGTCGGCAGGAAGACGAGCTCGCGCAGGCCCTTCAGGTCTTTCAGAAGAATATGGTTGCCGTGCACCTCGACCAGCGCGCGCTTCTTGAGCTTGGCCAGGATGCGCGAGAAGGTCTCGGGCTGGATGGCCAGCCGCGCGGCGATCACGCCCTTGGGCGTGGTGAGCTGGACCTCCGGCGACTGCACGACGTCCTTCGGGATCTGTTCCAGCAGGTAGGCCACCAGCCGGTAGGTCGCGTTCTGCAGCGTCAGGCTCTCGATCTGGTTGACCAGCATGTGCAGGCGCCGGCTCATCGATGCCAGCATGCCGAAGCTGATCTCGGTCGATTCCGCCAGCATCCTGAGAAACGCCTTCTGCTCGAAGGCATAGAGCTCGGCATCGGTCACCGCCTGGGCGTTCACCGGGTAGCGGCCCTTGTTGCCCATGAACATCACCGCCTCGGCGAAGGTCTGGCCCGGCTGGATGATCTCGATGATCTTCTCCTGGCCCTCGGGCGACAGGCGGAACAGCTTGATCTGGCCGCTGCGCACGAAGAAGAACCGCTCGGCCGGCTGGCCGTGATTGAACAGCGTATCGCCGGCGTCGAGCCTGAGCGCGTGCATCGCGCGGGTCATGGCGGCGAGCTGGGCGTCGTCGGCCTGGGCGAACAGATGCGCGCGCTTGAGCTCGTTGCAGGCGGGGGTCAGGTCGGTCATACGGCTATTGTAGCGCGTCTGTCGGTCCGATTGACCCAGGTCAATGCCCATTCGGCCCCCGGTTTCTTATCGTAGACCCGGTCGAAACTGGAGCCGGGCAGGAATCGCCGGCCGGCGTTTCGCGCGGAACGGAGGAGGGCGTAGCATGCAGGTGACATTGATGGTTTCCGACTGGTGCGCCTCCTGCGACCAGGCGGAAAAGGTCTGGCGCGAGGTCGCGGCCGAACGCGGCATCGACCTGGCGGTGGTCGGCCTGGCGCAGCCCGAGGGCCGGGCGCTGGCCGCGCGCCTCAAGCTCAAGACCATTCCGGCGGTGCTCGTCGACGGCAGCCTCAAGGCGATCGGCGTCCAAACGCGCCAGCAGGCCCTGGAGATACTCGACGCGGCCGACGCATCAATGGATTTGTAGGCGGGGCTTCCAGCCCCGCCGGGCACGGCAGCGATTCCCTGCGAGGATGATCAGTCTGCACGGCGTGGGCCGGCGGGGG
>DASWHF010000105.1:0-16044 GCA_036393295.1 Acidiferrobacterales bacterium | reverse complement strand
GGCGCGGATTGGCGCACGAGCATATCGAAACGCTCATTCTGAACACTGGTACATGAAGCTACTGCTCGATTCGTGCGTAGCTCTCGGCAGTCGTGAGTACCGCCAGGCACTCTTCAAGCCATACCGCATGATCTACCGGATGGTGGAGCGACGCGTCTACGTTTATCTCATCGCCGACGGCCGGCGGGACCTGCAAACGTTGCTTACGCGACGGCTGTTCAATGGGTGAGGGAGTTACCCATCGCCGAAACCGCAAGCGCGCCATCCCTGGCACGCTCGGCTCGGGGCGATCGCCGATGTCCAAGGCCCGCCTCGACCGCGCCCGCGAGAAGCGTATCGCCAATGATATCGTCGTGGACTGCTATTCATCGGAAGAAAGCGCCATGGGCTGGTACTATTACCTCGAAGGCAGGCTGTCGTTTCCGTTCAGTGCGCGTTGCATCGCCGTCCGGTCGGCATCGCCCCTGAAGAAGGGTGAGAAAGCGGAAGTGGTGGCGATGGCGCGCGAAGAGGACGCCTGGCCGAGATGTTTGTGCTCGTGCCGTTCGGTGGGCGACGGGTCGGCGTGCCGCTCGCGCAGTTGAAAGCGGTAAAGGCCGATCACGCAACCCGTGAGGCCGCACGCAGGATTTGGAGGATATCCGGGCCTTGTTGCGCGCCCACCGCGCCACGCTGGACATGGCGGAGGTGCGCGAGTATTTTCACCTCTTCAACCGGGAGCCCTTGCCCGATGAACTCCTACGCCAAACCGACTGAGCATTTCTTCGCCGGCAGCGGCGGCATCGTTGCGCCGGTGAGCGGCGAAAGGGACCCTTTCGAGTTGCTCGACGATTTGATGGTCGTCGTCGAAGCGCTGTGCCCGGCATGGCCACAGCGGGATACGTTCGAGAACGCGGTCCGGCTGCGGCTATGAGCGCCCGGGCCCACTGGCGAGGACATTGTCCTTCGGCTACCCGGACGGCGCATGCCACGACTGGAGCGCTCGCGGGGGATGGGTAATTCCTTCTGCGAGAACGAATAATCGGCACCGCTGTATTCCGCCGCGACTCGCGTCGTTTTCATCGAAACCTCCTACAAGTCATTGTAGAGGGCGGAATAGACGTTGAATTTTCCATGCAGTACGTGGTTCACCCTGTGCACTACGGACGCTACAGTCGGCGCTACCATGAAAGAAAAAATCCTCCTCGGAAAACAGATCAGGCATCTGCGGACCAGACGTAGGTTTAACCAGCGGGTGTTGGCTGAACGGGCCCGGATCGGTCAGAAATACCTGAGCAACATCGAACGCGGTAAAGAGAACCCGGCGCTCGATACGCTGTTGCGTTTGTGTCGCGTGCTGAAGGTGGAGCCTTGGGAAATATTCATCGGCTGAACTGCTGGCATGCGACAGACAGACGCTACGCGGCAAGCTCGACCACCTCCTGGATCAGGCAAGCAGTGAGGAGGATCTGCGCCTGGTCGTGCGCTTGCTGCAGGCCGCGCTTCACTAGACGAACACTCTGGGCAGGCGTGCGGACACCATGCACGGCGGGGCTGGAAGCCCCGCCCACAACAAATGCGGATCACGCCGCCCGCTTCTTCACCGCCGCGCGAATCGCCTTGCCGTGTTCACGCTCGGCCAGCTTGAGGTCGTAAGCCTGCTGGAGATTCATCCACACTTCGGCGCTGGTGCCGAAATAGGTCGCGAGCCGCAGGGCGGTGTCGGCGGTGACGGCACGCTCACCGCGCAGGATGGCGGCGATACGGTTGTGCGGCACGGCCAGGGCGTCGGCCAGCGCGCGCGCCGAGAGGCCGAGCGCTTCCATGTCCTCCCGCAGAAACTCGCCGGGATGGATGGGGGGCAGTTTGTTTACCGGGGTCCTCACGATATCTCCGTTTCAGTGGTAATCCACGATCTCCACGTCTTCCGCGCCCTCGTCCGTCCATCGGAAAACCCGGCGCCATTGATCATTGATGCGGATGCTGCGCCGGCCCTTTCGGCTTCCTGACAAGCGTTCGAACCGGTTCGACGGCCGGGCGGCCAGGTCCGCCAGGGTCGTGGCGGCATCCAGGTATTGCAAACGGTTCTGCGCCTGCTTCTCGATGGCGCGATACCGTCGAACGCTTTGACCCTCGAACAGGGCCAGGGCGTCCTTGTCCCTGAAGCTTCGGATCATTTACCGATATTACCCGCTGGGACGTGTGACGTCAAACATACCACGTGGTCATCCGGCGCGGCGGCCGCGCGATAACCGTTCGATGCTTGACACCACGCGGCGGGTGGCATACGTTTAACGATATGTTCATCGATAGGTATCTCGTATGACGACCGTTACCGTATCGCCGAAGTTCCAGGTGGTGATTCCGCGACACGCGCGGGAGGCCCTCGGCATCCGGCCCGGCCAGAAGGTGCAGGTGGTGGTGTACGAAGGGCGCGTGGAATTCATACCGGTCAAGAAGCCCAGGAAAATGCGCGGCTTCCTGCGCGGGATCGACACGTCGGTGCCGCGCGACAAAGACCGCGCATGAACGTCGTGGATTCCTCCGGCTGGCTGGAATACCTGGCCGACGGGGCGAACGCGGATTTCTTCGCACCCGCGATCGAAAACACCGCCCGCCTCGTCGTGCCGACCATCAGCCTTCTGGAAGTCTTCAAACGCGTTCTCCAGCAACGCAGCGAAAACGAGGCGCTGCAGGCGGTCGCCCTGATGCAGCAGGGTGAAGTCGTCGCCCTGGATGCGGGACTGGCGCTGAGTGCCGCCAGACTCGGCCACGAGTTGAAGCTGCCGCTGGCCGACAGCGTCATCCTCGCCACGGCGCGCGAATATGAAGCCGCGGTGTGGACGCAGGACAGCGACTTCGAAGGCCTCGAGGACGTGAAGTACATCGCCAGGTCCGGTTGAGGGGCAAGCAATAAACGCGGTCGTCATCTGCGATGACCGGATCAATACATGCCCAACAACGCGATCCCACTGCCGGCTCCTGCCAACCAGCGGATGATATTGGACCCTTCAGATCAATACGAGATAGCTGATGGCACTATCGGCGAAGAGTTGATGTATGTCGTCATGGTGACGACGCAGGATTTGCTCAATCATCACCGTAGAGCAGTTCCCTCGGCGTATCCAGACGACCTTTGGCGGCACGCCTGCGATGACGCTGCGCTCGTGGAAATCCGTGTCCTTGGTAACGATGATGAATCCGTGCTCTTTCGCGTAGTTCTATACGACCTCATCCGAAGCGCGATCCAAGCCGGCCGACTGAACGTGCACCGATCCCGGATAGGAATCCAGCAGCAGATCAACGAGTCGGGGGGAAAGATTCTGGTCGAAACGCATCCTCACGCGTTCGACACTAGCTGGTGGCGTTCGCGGTCAGCCGCATAGCTCAGACAGGCCCGGATGTCTTCGGCGGTCAGATACGGGAAATCCCGCAGAATCTCTTCCTGCGTCATCCCGGAGGCGAGGTAATCCAGTACATCGTAAACGGTGATGCGCATGCCGCGGATACAGGGCTTGCCGCCACGCTTGCCCGGCTCGATGGTGATGATGTCGCGGTAGTCGGTCATGATGAGTGGGCTTAGAACATGTTGGATTGAATTATTTGCCATAGGCAGAGTGATGTCAACGAATCCCCAGCCGGGACATCGCCCTGCTGGCCGAGTTCCGGTAAGATCCGCGGCGCCTTTTCTGCATGTAAAGAAAAAGCCGGCGGCATTCGGGCGACCGCGTCAATACATGCCCAACAGCGCGATCACGCTGCGCTCGATCGCGCGCATTTCCTCCGCGGTGAGCCGGGTGAGCGGGCCCTCGCCGAGGCGGCGGCGGTCGAGCGCGCGCAATTGCTCGACCATGGCGTGGCAGTCCTGTTCGAGCCGGTCGCGCGCTGCGATGGTGACGCGCACCGGCTCGAGCGCCGGGCGCAACTGCGTCGTCAGCGGGATCACCAGCACCGTCGGCAGACCGGCGTCCGTCAGGCGATCCGACTGCATGACGACCACCGGGCGAATCTTGCCGACCCCGGCGCCGCGGCCCGGGTTGAGGTTGGCGACCCAGACCTCGCCGCGCTTCATTTCTTCCTGGTCGGCTTGCGCCGCCGTGTCGGCGCCGGCGCGGCCGGCTCACGGGCCTCGACCAGGCTGAGCGCCTCGTTGTCGAGCGGCAGAAAACCTTCCGCGGTCTCGCCCGCCTCGCGACGTGCGCGCTCGTCCGAGCCCAGCGCGCCGGCCGCGCGGGTCATCTCGGCCAGGAACCGCTCGCGGCGCCGGCCTTGCAGGTAATCGGCCAGCGCTTCGCGCACCAGCTGCGCCCGCTTTTTCTGGGTGAGCCGGGCCTCGTCGGCCAGTTGCTTTTCGAGATCCTTGGGCAGGCGGATCGATAACAGCGACATGGGCAATACCTTTCAACGACAAAATGTCATTCAAAATATAATTCATATTGAATGACAATTCCATGGTGGGCGCCGTGCCCGGCGGGGCTGGAAGCCCCGCCTACAGGATGAGATGCAGGTGTAGGCGGGGCATCCTGCCCCGCCGACCACGCCCCGACACTGGATACGCGTGACCGGTCGATCCCCCCACGCCGCTTCGGTATACTCGCGGGCCTGTTCGCACAATCTAACGGAAGCCCATGCGCGCATCGAAACTGCTGTTGTCGACCGTCAAGGAGACCCCCGCCGACGCCGAGATCGTCAGCCACCGGCTGATGCTGCGCGCCGGGATGATCCGCAAGCTCGCCGCCGGGCTCTACACCTGGCTGCCGCTGGGCCTTCGGGTGCTGCGCAAGATCGAGGCCATCGTGCGCGCCGAGATGGATCGCGCCGGCGCCCAGGAAGTGCTGATGCCGGCGGTGCAGCCGGCCGAGCTGTGGCAGGAATCCGGGCGCTGGGAGCAGTATGGCCCGGAGCTGCTGCGCCTTAAGGACCGCCACCAGCGCGACTTCTGCTTCGGGCCGACCCACGAGG
This sequence comes from Acidiferrobacterales bacterium, assembly GCA_036393295.1. Taxonomy (GTDB): domain Bacteria; phylum Pseudomonadota; class Gammaproteobacteria; order Acidiferrobacterales; family UBA6901; genus DASWHF01. Next base: position 11,103 of record DASWHF010000105.1, on the reverse strand, counting down.
AGGTCATCACCGACCTCATCCGGCGCGAGATCAAGAGCTACCGCCAACTGCCGGCCAACTTTTATCAGATCCAGACCAAGTTCCGCGACGAGATCCGGCCGCGCTTCGGCGTGATGCGCGCGCGCGAGTTCCTGATGAAGGACGCCTACTCCTTCCACGCCGACCAGGCCTCGCTGCTCGAAACCTACGAGGTCATGCGCGCGACCTACTCGCGCATCTTCACGCGCCTGGGGCTCGAGTTCCGGCCGGTCGAGGCGGACACCGGGGCGATCGGCGGCAGCGGCTCGCACGAGTTCCACGTGCTGGCCGATTCCGGCGAGGACGCGATCGCCATCTGCGGCAAGTGCGATTACGCCGCCAACGTCGAGCTGGCGCCGGCGCTGCCGCCGATGGGCAAGCGCGGCGCGCCCGCGCAGACGATGCAGACCGTCGACACCCCCGGGCAGCATACGATCGAGGAGGTCAGCCGCTTCCTCGGGATTAAACCCGAGCAGACGGTCAAGACGCTGCTGGTCAAGGGCGTGGGCGGCGTGATCGCCCTGGTGCTGCGCGGCGATCACGAGCTCAACACCGTCAAGGCCGAGAAACTCCCGCAGCTCGCCAAGCCCCTGGTGTTCGTCACGCCCGGCGAGGTAAAGCTCGCTGCCGGCTGCGAGCCCGGCTCGGTCGGGCCGGTCGGCCTTCCGGTGACGGTGATCGCCGACGAGAGCGCGGCGCGGCTCAGCGACTTCGTGTGCGGCGCCAACCGCGACGGCCGGCACCTCACCGGCGTCAACTGGGGCCGCGACCTGCCGGAGCCCGAGCTCGCCGATCTGCGCAACGCACTGCCCGGTGACCCCTGCCCGGCCGAAGGCTGCACCGGCACGCTCGCGATCCGCCGCGGCATCGAGGTCGGCCACATCTTCCAGCTCGGCACCAAGTACAGCGCGGCCATGAACGCCACCTGCCTGGACGAGGCCGGCCGGAGCGTGACCATGCTCATGGGCTGCTACGGCATCGGCGTGTCGCGCATCGCCGCCGCCAGCATCGAGCAGAACCACGACGACAACGGCATCGTCTGGCCGGACGCGATCGCGCCGTTCACGGTCTGCCTGGTGCCGATCGGCGCGCACAAGTCGGAGGCGGTGCGCGCGGCCGCCGACACGCTCTACGCCGATCTGCAGGCCGCCGAACTCGACGTGCTGTACGACGACCGCAACGAGCGCCCCGGCGTGATCTTCGCCGACATGGACCTGATCGGCATCCCGCACCGCCTGGTGCTGGGCGAGCGCGGACTCGCCCGGGGCATGGTGGAGTACAAGGGCCGGCGCGACGAAAAGGCGCGCGAGCTGCCGCTGGACGATATCGTAGCGACGCTGCGCGGGATGATCGGGATGTTCCTGTAGACGGGGCATCTTGCCCCGCCGGTGGTGTCCTGGCGCCTTGCAGGGCGGGGCTGGAAGCCCCGCCTGCAATTTTTTCATTGGTAGCGGTGTAGGGTGGGGCCCTGCCCCACCATGACGGCGCATAATCTGGTGATGATCGTTTCGGCGGGGCAGGGCCCCGCCCTACGCGGCTGAGGCTGGCGCGGCGACCCGTAGGGTCATTGGGCGTTGCGCGTCCCGCCTTCGCTCCCGGCGGCGACGACAATGAGATCGCCGAACACCTCGGAAAGTGGCCGCGGCGGCGCGATCGCGTATCCTTGCGCATAGTCGACCCCGAGCTGCGTCAGCTTGTCCAGGATCGCCTCGTTCTCCGCGAACTCCGCGACCGTCTCGATGCCCATCACGTGCCCGAGCTGGTTGATCGAATCGACCATGGCGTAATCGATCGGATCGGTGGCGACGTCGCGCACGAAGCTGCTGTCGATCTTGAGATAATCGACCGACAGATTCTTGAGATAAGAAAACGACGACAGCCCGCTGCCGAAGTCGTCGAGCGCGAAGCGGCAGCCGCGTTCGCGCAGCATGGACACGAAGCGCTGGGCCTGGGCGAAATTGGCGATCGCCGCGGTCTCGGTGATCTCGATGCACAGCCGGCCCGCCGGCATTTCCGCACGCTCGATCTCGCGCGCGGCGAATTCCAGGAATCCGTCGTCGTCCAGCGAACGTCCCGAGATGTTGATGGAGAACATCGGCGCGACGCCGGTCCGTGCCAACGCCGCCAGCGCCTGCAGGCCGGCGCGCAGCACCCAGCGGTCCACGGCGGCCATGACGTTGTAGCGCTCGGCCGCGGGAATGAAGGTCGACGGCAGCACCGTGCGGCCGCCGTCCTCCATGCGCACCAGGATCTCGTAATGCGACGCGGCCCGTTCGCGGTCGCGCAAGGCGACGATCGGCTGGCAGTACAGGCTGAGCCGGCCCTCCTCGACGGCGCGCGCCACGCGCTGCGCCCACTCCATGTCGCCGTGGTGCTTGGCGAGCGCCAGGTCGTCGGGCTGGTAGACGTGCACCCGGTTGCGGCCCTTCTCCTTGGCGACGTAGCAGGCCGCGTCGGCGGTGCTCAGCGCCTCGGCGACGCTGCCGGTCGCCGCGGTGATCGGCACCACGCCGATGCTCACGCCGACGTCGAAGCCGCGGTCCTGCCAGACGAAGCGGAAATCGGCGACCAGCCCGCGCAGGTCCTCGGCGATGCTCACCGCCTTGGATAACGGACAGCCGTCCAGCAGCACGCCGAACTCGTCGCCCCCGAGCCGCGCCAGGAAATCGCTGGAGCGCAGCCGCGCGCGCAGCAGCGCGGCGAGCTGGATCAGCAACTGGTCGCCGGCGCCGTGGCCGCAGGTGTCGTTGACGACCTTGAACTGGTCGAGATCGAGGTAGCACAGCGCGTGTTGACGATCGTCGGACACCGCGGTGCCGAGCGCGTGATGCAGGAGATTCTCGAACTCATGACGATTGAGCAGGCCGGTGAGCCCGTCGTGGCTCGCCTGGTAGCTGAGCTGGCGCGCCATGTGGCGCATCTCGGTCACGTCGCGGAAGGTCAGCACCACGCCGACCACCGTGCCGTCGCGCCCGCGGATCGGCGCGCTCGCGTGCTCGATGGCGAACTCGCGGCCGTCGCGCCCGCGCAGCGTGCTGTCGGCGGTCGACTTGACGACGCGGTCCTCCAGCAGGCAACGCCGCACCGGGTCGGCGGCGAACTCGCCGGTCGTCTCGTCGAGGATATGAAAGATCTCGGACAGCGCCCGGCCGCGCGCCTGCTCCGGCACCCAACCGGTGAGTCCCGCGGCCACCGGATTGAGGTATTGCACGAAGCCGTGCACGTCGGTCGTGATCACGCCCTCGCCGATCGACTCGAGCGTGACCGAGAGCCGCTCCTTCTCCTGGAACAGTGCGTCGCGCGTGCGCTTGAGCTCGCTGATGTCGCGCACCGCGACCACGCGCAGCGTCCGTCCCTCCCAGAGGAAGTTTCGCCCGCGCACGTCGGCGTCGAAGCGGCTGCCGTCCTTGCGCACCGCCACCAGCTCGTAGGGCTCCTCGAGCCGGTCCTTGAGGCGCTGAACCGCCCTGGGCCGCGACTCGTCGGCGACGAACTGCAGAATATCGCGGCCGTAGAGCTCGTCGACGGTATAACCGATCATGCGGGCAAGCGTCCGGTTGGCGTCCACCAGCACGCCGTCGTCGTGGATCATGATGCCCTCGAAGGCCGCCTCCGACAATCGGCGGTAGCGCTCCTCGCTTTCGCGCAGCGCCTCTTCGGCGCGCCGCTGGCGCGACAGGTCGCGCAACAACTGCAGCATCCCGATCGGCTCGCCGCGCGCATCGCGCACCACCCGCACACTGATCTCGATCGGCCGGCCCAGGCGGTTGGCGGGATCGTCGGCCTCCTTGACGAACACCGCATCGCGCCGCTCGCGGCGTGCCTCGCACACGGGACAGGGCGGGTCCTCGCGCCCGCCGTGCACCAGCTCCTCGAGGTTGCGGCCGTCGGCCTCGGCCGGTGTGCGGTCGATGTAGCGGTAGAAGGCCTGGTTGCCGCGCACCAGGTTGTCGTCGAGATCGACGAGATAGATCGCGTCGTCGGCGAAGTCGAGCGACTGTATCCATCCGGCTTCGCTGAACTGCGACGCGCGGCGGCGCTGCCGCCCGACGCGATAGGCGACGACCGCGGCCGCGACGCCCAGCGTGGCGATCAGCAACCATAGGCGCGGGTCGTGCATGACGATCGGGTCGAAGGCGCTCAACGACCGCGCCTCCGGACCTCCATGACGTTCGGCAGCTGGTCGATCAGCGACAGCACCCGGCTCAGGGTGTCGATGTTCGGGATCTCCAGCGTCAGGCTCATGCGCGCGGTGGCGTGCTGCTTGTCGGACAGGGTGTTGACCGCGATGACGTTGATGCGCTCGTTGGCGAGCAGCCCGGTGATGTCGCGCAGCAGGCCGGCGCGGTCGTGCGCGAGGATCTCGACCTCGACCGGGTAGGTGCGCCCGGCCGCCGCGCCCCAGGTCACCTCGACCAGGCGCTCGTCGTGCTCACCGTGATGGCGCAGCGCGTTCGGACAGTCGCTGCGATGCACGGTGATGCCCTGGCCGCGCGTGATGAAGCCGACGATCGGATCGCCGGGCACCGGATTGCAGCACTTCGCCATGCGCGTCAGCAGGTTGCCGACGCCCTGGATGGTGAATCCGCCGGGCGCGGCGCTGGGCGCGGCGCTGGGCGCGGCCGCCGGGCGCGCGACCGGCGCGGCGCGCGGCCCGCGCACCCCCGGCTCGACCAGCTCCTGCACGGCGCTGACGATCTGCGCCGGCTTGATGTCGCCGCGGCCGATCGCGGCCAGGAAGTCGTCGACCTTGTTGAAGCCGAAACGCTGGGTGAGGCGCTCGTACTTGATGTCGCTCAAACCGAGCCGCTGGAACTCGCGCTCCAGCCCGGCGCGCCCGGCGCTCACACTGCTGTCGTAGTTCTGCTGGCGGAACCAGGCCTGCACCTTGGCGCGCGCCTTGGAAGTGGCGAGATAGCCCAGGTGCGGGCTCAGCCAGTCGCGGCTCGGCCCGCCCTCCTTCACCGTCAACACCTCGACCTGCTCGCCGGTGATGAGCGCGTGAGTGAGCGGCACGATGCGCCCGTTGACCTTGGCGCCGCGACAGCGATGGCCGACGTCGGTGTGGATGTGGTAGGCGAAGTCGAGCGGCGTGGCGCCGTGCGGCAGGTCGACGATGTTGCCCTTGGGCGTGAAGACGTACACGCGCTCGCTGAACACCTCGGACTTGAACTGGTCGACGAAGTCCGAGGCCTCGGCGACCTCGTCCTTCCATTCCAGCAGCTGGCGCAGCCAGGAGATCTTGGCGTCGAAGCCGGTGTCGCGCTTGGCGCCCTCCTTGTAGCGCCAGTGCGCGGCCACGCCCAGCTCCGACTGCTGGTGCATGTCGTCGGTGCGGATCTGGATCTCGACGGTCTTGCCACCGGGACCGACCACCGCGGTGTGGATCGAGCGGTAGTTGTTCTCCTTGGGTGTCGCGATGTAGTCGTCGAACTCGCCGGCGATGTACGGCCAGAGCGAGTGCACGATGCCCAGCACCGCGTAGCAGTCGCGAATCTCCTTGACCAGCACGCGCACGGCGCGCACGTCGAAGATCTGGTGGAAGTCCTTTCCCTTGCGCTGCATCTTGCGCCAGATGCCGTAGATATGCTTCGGCCGGCCGGTGACCTCGGCGGCGATGCCGGCCCGCGCCAGCTCGGCCTTGAGCGCGGCCACGAATTCGGCGATGTACTGCTCGCGGTCGACGCGCCGCTCGGCGAGCATGCCGGCGATGCGCTTGTAGGTCTCGGGCTCGAGATAGCGGAACGCCAGGTCCTCGAGCTCCCACTTGAGCTGCCAGATGCCGAGCCGGTTGGCGAGCGGCGCGAAGATGTCCAGGGTCTCGCGCGCGATGCGCAGCTGGCGGTCCGCCGGCAGCACGGCCAGCGTGCGCATGTTGTGCAGACGGTCGGCGAGCTTGATGAGCACCACGCTCACGTCCTCGGCCATGGCCAGCAGCATCTTGCGCAGGCTCTCGGCCTGGGCGTGCTCGCGCCGGCCCGGCTCCGTGGCGCCCTGGAACTCCTGGATCAACTCCATCTTGGTCACGCCGTCGACCAGCTGCGCGACCCGCGGCCCGAAGTCGCGCCGGATCTCGTCGAGGCCGATGTCGGTGTCCTCGACGGTGTCGTGCAGGATCGCCGCGGCGATGGTCTCGTGGTCGAGCCGCAAATCGGCCAGGATGCTCGCCACCGCCAGCGCGTGCTGCACATACGGCTCGCCCGACATCCGCGTCTGGCCGCGATGCGCCCGCACCGCCAGCTCGCAGGCGCGCCGGATCACGCCGATCTGCTCGGCGCTGCGCTCGGCGGCCAGGCGCTCGAGCCAGGCGTCGACCTCGACGTGGTCCTTGCTGCTCAGGCCGGTTTGGGGGCTGGTAACGTTGACCATAGTAATTCAGTGGCGAGTAGCGAGTGGCGAGTAAAACCCTATTGATTATAGTGGAGGGTGGCACGCTGGATTACAAGCTTTTGCCGATTTCAACACCAGGATCAGTTCCTCGCTACTCGCTACTCGCCACTAGCCACTCGCTACTAAATCCCAGATACTCCCCGCAAGCCCGGAACCTTCGAGATGCCCGATGACCCTGACGGAGCTGAAATATATCGTCGCCCTCGCCCGCGAACGCCATTTCGGCCGCGCCGCCGAGGCCTGTTTCGTCAGCCAGCCCACCTTGAGCGTGGCGGTGAAGAAGCTCGAGGACGAGCTGGGCATGACCCTGTTCGAGCGCAGCGCGGCCGAGGTCGGCGTGACGCCGCTCGGGTCCGAGATCGTCCAACAGGCAACGCGCGTCCTCGAGGAGGTCGAGACCCTCAAGGCGCTGGCCCGCCAGGGCCAGGATCCGCTGGTTGGACCGCTCAAGCTCGGCGCGATCTACACCATCGGCCCCTACCTGCTGCCGCCGCTGATCGCCGCCCTGCGCAAGACCGCGCCGCGCATGCCGCTGCTGATCGAGGAGAGCTACACGGCGGTGCTGGCCGAAAAGCTCAAGCAGGGCCAGCTCGACGCGATCGTCATCTCGCTGCCGTTCGCGGCGCCAGGCATCGAGACCGCCGCGCTCTACGACGAGCCCTTCGTGGTGGCACTGCCGGCCGGCCACGCCTGGAGCAAACGCAAATCGATCAAGGCCGAGGACCTGGCCAAGGAGAACCTGCTGCTGCTCGGCAGCGGCCATTGCTTCCGCGACCAGGTGCTCAAGGTCTGCCCGGCCCTGAACCGCGCCAGCGCCGCCGGCAGCCTGCAACGGACCCTGGAGGGCAGCTCGCTCGAAACCATCCGCCACATGGTCGCCTCGGGCGCCGGCATCACCGTGCTGCCGTGCGGCTCGGTGGCCGGCCCGCCGGCCGAGAAACGCCTGCTGGTGACGCGCCCGTTCGTAGCACCCGCGCCGCGCCGGCGGGTGGCGCTCGCCTGGCGCAAGGGCTTCCCCCGCCGGCAGGCGATCGAGGCGCTGCGCGCCGCGGTGCGCGACGCCCGGCTCGACTGCGTGCGCCCGGCCGGGCCTGGGCAGGCTGTATAGTTATTAGCTATTATTAATATATCAACAATCAATTGGCTCTATGTTGCCTCCTCCCCGATACTGTCGGCGTGCGGTGCAGGACCGGCCGCGAAACCGACACAGTGAAACCGGAGGCAACATGAAACAGCAAGATTCCGTGACCGTGCAGAACATCGAGGCAGCCTTCGCCGGCGAGTCGATGGCGCATATCAAATACATGTACTTCGCGCGCGTCAGCCGCGCGCTCGGCGACGAGGAGACAGCGCGGGTGTTCGAGGAGACCGCGGCCCAGGAGGTGCAACACGCCTTCGGCCACCTCGACCTGCTCTATCCGAAGGACCGCATGACGGTGGCGCGCTGCCTCGACATGGCGATCGAGGGCGAAACCTACGAGTACACCGAGATGTACCCGAAGTTCCGCCACCTGGCCGAGCAGGAAGGCAACGCCGACGCGGTGCGCGAGCTCGACGAGCAGATCGAGGAGTCGCGCGAGCACGCCGAGCGCTTCCGCGCCACCCTGGCCCGGGCCGCCAAGCGCTTCGCGGCGCTCGCCAAGGTCGAGGAGCGGCACGCCAACCAGTACCGCGCGGCACGCGAGAAGCTGCCGGCCTGACGGCCGGCCGTCCCGACATCGAGCAATGAACACCGAATCCATGATTCAATAGGAGCTATGCAAATGAAGACCTGGCAATGTGTGGTATGTGGTTTCATCTACGACGAGGCCAACGGCCTCCCCGAGGAAGGCATCGCCGCCGGCACGCGCTGGGAGGACATCCCGGACGACTGGGCCTGCCCGGACTGCGGGGTGGCCAAGGCCGACTTCGAAATGGTGGAGGTCAGCGACGCGGCCTGACGGCCGCGTCGTGTCGCCCCTTCCCAAGCCCCGCCCTCACCCCATCCCCTCTCCCAGAGGGAGAGGGGTTTGGAACCCTTCTCCCTCCGGGAGAAGGGTTGGGATGAGGGCTTGGCAGGCACGATACTCTCAAAGACAGGCGGAGACATTTGATGGGAACCACGGAACCGATCATCATCCTCGGCACCGGGCTCGCCGGCTACAGCACGGCGCGCGAGCTGCGCAAGCTCGACGGCGCGCTGCCGCTCCTGCTGATCACGGCCGACGACGGGCGTTACTATTCGAAGCCGATGCTGTCGAACGGCTACGCCCAGGGCAAGGACGCCGACAGCCTGGCGATCAACAGCGCCGCACAGATGGCCGACCAGCTCAAGGCACGCGTAGTGACACACGCGCGCGTCGAGGCCATCGACACCGGCGCGCGGCAGGTGCTCGCCGGCGGCACGCGCTACGGTTACGCCAAGCTGGTGCTGGCGCTCGGCGCCGATCCGATCCGCCTGCCGTTGCGCGGCGACGCCGCCGACCGGGTGCTGTCGGTCAATGATCTCGGCGACTACGCGCGCTTCCGCGCGGCCGCGGCCGGGGCCCAGCGCGTGGCGATACTCGGCGCCGGCCTGATCGGCTGCGAATTCGCCAACGACCTCATCGGTGCGGGCATTGCGGTCGACGTCATCGACATCGCCCCGCAGCCGCTCGGCCGGCTGATGCCGGCGCACGCGGCCGACGACCTGCGCGCCGCGCTCGAGGCGCTCGGTGTGCGTTGGCACTTCGGCACCGGCGTCGAACGCGTGGATGCCGAGGGGGCCGCGCTGCGCCTGACGCTCACCAACGGGCAGACCCTGGACTCGGACGTGGTACTGTCGGCCATCGGCCTCAAACCCCGTACCGCATTGGCCGCCGCGGCCGGCCTTACGGTGAATCGCGGCATCGTCACCGACGCCCAACTCGCCACCGGCGCGCCGGACGTCTATGCGCTCGGCGACTGCGCCGAGGTGGCGGGCTTGTCGCTGCCCTTCGTCATGCCCATCATGCACGCCTCGCGCGCCCTGGCGCGGACCCTGGCCGGCACGCCGACCGCGGTCAGCTACCCGGCGATGCCGGTGGTGGTCAAGACCCCGGCGCGCGCCACCGTGGTCGCCCCGCCGCCGGCGGGTCGCGCCGGCCAATGGCGCGAGGAGGTCATCCCCGACGGGGTTCGCGCGTTATACGAAAGTCCGGAGGGGAGATTGCTCGGCTTCGCCCTCACCGGCGCGGCCACCAAGGAAAAACTCGCCCTGGCCAAGCAGCTGCCGGCCTGGCTGCCGGCCGGCTGACAACGGCCCAAGCCGGCGCGTGGAGATCGAACTGTGGGGACTGTTCCTGAGCGCGTTCGCCGCCGCGACGCTGCTTCCGGGCGGATCGGAGGCAGTGCTGGCGGCGTTGGTGTATTCCGCGACGCACCCGCCGGCCCTGCTGCTCGGCGTCGCCACGCTCGGCAACACCCTGGGTGGGATGTCGACCTGGCTGCTCGGCCGGCTGGTGGCGCGCCGCTATCCGCTGCGACCGCACACGCCGCGCCGGCAGCAAGCCGCCGAGTGGCTGCGGCGTTGGGGCAGCCCGGCGCTGCTGCTGTCCTGGCTGCCATTGATCGGCGACGCGCTGTGCTTCGCCGCCGGCTGGCTGCGGCTGCCGGCGACCGCCAGCGCGCTGTTCATGGCGATCGGCAAGGCGGCGCGCTACGCCGCGGTGCTATACGTGTTTCAATCGTGAGAATTCCCAACCGGAAGCCGGAGCCGCTTGGTGGTATAATCGCGCGCTTGGCGCGCACCCGTCCGGCGCGATCCGAGCCTCTGCAATCCCGTGTGCCGCAGTACAAACGAATCGTTGACTTCTGAGGAGCTGCCATGAAACACCTGAAACGTTCCGCGGTATTCGGCATCGTCGTCGCCCTCGGGCTGTCGGCCTGCGCGACCGACGAGTTCGGCAACCGCCGACCCATGACCGACGCCGAGAAGGGCGTGCTGATCGGCGCCGCGACCGGCGCGGTGGTGGGCGCCGCCGCCAAGAAGAGCGACCGCGGCAAGGGCGCGCTGATCGGCGCGGTCGGCGGCGGCGTCGCCGGCGGCCTGGTCGGCAACTACATGGACAACCAGAAGCGCGATCTCGAGAAGTTCCTGGCCAACGAGCGCAACGCCGGCGCCATCCAGGTCGACAAGCTGGCGAACAACGTGATCCGTGTCACCATGACCTCCGAAACGGCGTTTGCGGTCGACTCGTCCGAGATCAAAGGCACGTTCTACAGCACCATGGACAAGATCTCCCGGGTGGTGAACACCTACGGCAAAACCACGCTGACCGTCGTCGGCCACACCGACAGCACCGGCTCGGCCGCCCACAACCAGACGTTGTCCGAGCGCCGTGCCGGTTCGGTGCTCGGCTACTTCAGGCAGAAGGGCGTGGTCGACCAGCGCCTGACGGCCTACGGCCGCGGCAAGGATGAGCCGCGCGCCAGCAACGCCACGGCCGAGGGCCGCGCGCTCAACCGCCGGGTCGAGATCTTCATCGCGCCGATCGTCGCCGAGGGCTGATCCCGATCCCACCGCCCCCGCCCGGCTCGCCGGGCGGGGGCGTTTTTTTGGGTGGACCGCTTCCTGCGCCTTGATCCGCCCGCTGGGTTTGGTCAGAGTAAAGGGGTCGGAGTGATTTATTTTTAAGCAGCGCGGGAATGATTGTCACACCGCCCGAAGCACCTTTAGGCGCTGCTTAAAAATAAATC
>DASWHF010000104.1:0-3655 GCA_036393295.1 Acidiferrobacterales bacterium | reverse complement strand
CGGAGTCAGCAGTGCCAACATGATACCGCCGGCGATGAGGGCTTTGCGCTTCATTCCTGCCTGACCTCCCCTGGCGCGTGATCGTCGGGCGCCTTTGTGGCGGACAACCGCCAGCCGGAGGCGACGGCTGACGAGAAGTGTGGGGCCGGGAGTCCTTTTCGACAGCGCGGCGTCAGGTCGCCGGGGTCCCGAGAACGGATCGATCCGTACCGGCAGGGGTCGGGGATTTTGGATCGCCCCTCCGGAACCGGCGGCCGCCCCGGGGCCAGCGTGATGGGGGGCGGACTGCTTAATTATTTAGGCAATTCGGGCTGTCGTGCCGGCTGCCTGAATATTAGCCCATGAGGTCGGGTCACGGCGACCCCTGGGAAGTGCGGTGCTCAAGTGGCGCGCAGGATTCGTTTGACGGTCGCCCGTATTTGCACGCGCGTGATCAGCAGCACGGCGATCTTGGCCGCCAGGCCGAACAGCATCGCCCCGACCGCCGCGGCCGACACCCACAAGATCAAATCGAGCACGGATGCCTCGCCGGCGTGGCGGATGACCAGGACAAACCCGCCGGCCAAGGACAGCAGCGTGGCCACGGCGCCGGCCGTGCAGCCGCAGCGCGCGAGATAGGCGTTCAGCCGCCGCTCCCAGACGAGCTGCTGCGCGCGCTTCGGCCCCTCCAGCTCGAACACCAGCTTCCCGACTTGCGGCATCCCCAGGATGCCCGCGGCCCGGGAAAGCGCCTCGAGATCCGTCTTTTTCCTGACGACCATCGTTGCACCCGCAGCTGAAGGCATGACGCATCCCCCCATCCGTGATCGACCGACGGCGTCATTGTCGGCGCTTTTCTTGCTTCGCGACAGGGCAAGAACGCGGGGTGCCGCTGCGACGGCTCCGGCATCGCGGCCGGGCTTGCCGGTTCTTCTACCATCCGGCCACGACGCGGGCTATGAACAATCGCACAGTTCCCGACACCGCTCTGAAGGCGTTCCGCGCCGATTCGCGCCGGGCGCGACCCCAAGGCCCGCTCGTCGGCCCGGCCTTGTGTACAATACCCCAGTATAGTATATAAGGGCCATGAGCCATACCGTCCGGGACCGCGACAAGCTGCTGCACCGCGTCCGCCGCATCCGCGGCCAGGTCGAGGGCATCGAGCGGGCGCTGTCCGAGGAGAAGGAAGCGTTTCACATACTCCAGACCGTGGCGGCCTGCCGCGGCGCCTTGAACGGGCTGATGCTCGAGATCATCGAGGGCCATGTCCGCCTGCATGTGCTCGACGAGAAGCGCAAACCGTCGGCGCAGCAGGAAGAGGCTGTCGAAGACCTGATGGAAATCGTTCGCGCTTTTCTGCGCTAGGCACACAGAGGGCCGCCGGCATGAGCCACCACTTCCGTAATGAATCACGCAACCGAACCCTCAAGGCGCACCTGATCCTCGGCGCCATCCTGGTCGCGGCCGCGCTGCTGCTCGCGCATTGGCCGGCCGCCTGGCCGGTCGTCGGAACGGCCGCGGCCACCGCCGTGGTCATGCATGTCGGCGCCGCGCTGCTCGCGGGTCTCGGCGTTCTGGTCGCCGGGCTCGGAACCCTGTGGTCCCGCACCGTCGCCGGCCGCGATGCCGCCGGCGCCGCCGGCGCGACGATCCGCTGGGCGCGGCTCTACGACGTCGTGGTCGCGATGCTGTCGTTCGGGCGCGAGGCGCGGATACGCGCCGCCGCGCTCGACGTCGCCGGCCTGTCCCCCGGCGAGCGCGTGCTCGACGTCGGCTGCGGCACCGGAACGCTGGCCCTGGCGGCGCGCCGGCGTGTCGGCTCCGGCGGAACCGTGCACGGTGTCGACGCCGCCGCCGAGATGGTGGCGCGCGCCAAGACCAAGGCGCAGCGCGCCGGTCGCGACGTCGCCTTCGACGTCGCGACCGCCCAGGCGCTGCCCTTCACCGACGGCAGCTTCGACGTGGCGCTGTGCACCCTGGCGCTACACCACCTCCCGGACCACGCGCGCGGCACGGCCCTCGCCGAAATGCGGCGCGTCGTCCGGCCCGGCGGCCGCGTGCTGATCGTCGAGATCGGCCACGGGCACGGCTCGTGGGCGGCGCTCAATCCGGTCGCCTTGCTCCACGGGCACGAGGCGCGGCATATGCTCGACGACGCCGCGGCGATGATGCGGGACGCCGGATTCCGGGACGTCGCCGTCGGCCCGCTCGGCTCGGGCGTGCTCGGCTACGCGCTCGGCCGCGTGGAGGCCCGTCATGGCTGAGCACGGCCACGCCCGCGGCGACGGTCACGCGCACGCGCATCATCACGGCATGGTCGATCCGGCCGTGGTGGCGACCGACCGCGGGATCTGGGCCGTCAAGCGCTCGCTCATCATCATGGGCGTGACCGGCCTGCTGCAGCTCGGCGTCGTCGCGATCAGCGGCAGCGTGGCGCTGCTGGCCGATTCCATCCACAATGTGAGCGACGCCCTCACCGCCATTCCCTTGTGGTTCGCCTTTCACCTGGCGCGCCGCAAACCGAGCAGCCGCTTCGGCTACGGCTACGGACGCGTCGAGGATCTGGCGGGCGTGGCCGTCGTCGTGGCGATTCTCGCCAGCGCCGCGGTGGCCGGCTATGAATCGATTCAGCGCCTCCTGGCTCCGCAACAGGTCCAGGCGCTTGGCTTCGTGGCGGCCGCCTCGGTGCTCGGATTTCTCGGCAACGAAATCGTGGCGCGCCTGCGCATGCGCGTCGGACGCGAGATCGGCAGCGCCGCGCTCGTGGCCGACGGCCAGCACGCGCGTGCCGATGCGCTCACCAGCCTCGCCGTCCTGCTCGGCGCCGCGGGCGTGTGGCTCGGCTATCCGCTCGCCGATCCCGTCATCGGCCTGCTGATCGCGGCCGCCATCGTGAAGATCGCCTGGGACTCCGGCCGGCCGATCCTGGGCCGGCTGCTCGACGAGATGGATCCGGACCTCGTGCACTCCATGATGCACGAGACGAGCCACGTCACCGGCGTGAGCGAGGTCACCGGCATCCGCGCCCGCTGGGTCGGTCATCGCATGAACGCCGACGTGTCGTTCGCGGTCCCGCCCGAGGCGTCGGTCGAGAGCGCGCACACGGTATCGGTGGCCGTGCAACAGCGGCTGAAGCAGCGCTGGCCGCAGCTCACCCTCGTTACGACACAGGTGATCCCGGCGAACTCGAACACGAAGTGCCCGACCCAGGCAAAGCCGTAGCCGACAGTCGGGGCCGCGAGCAGCGTCGGCGGGTAGAACGGCGCCGCCGCCAGGCACAACAACATCAGGAGCGTGCCGGTAAAATGCAGCCGGCGGCTGACCGCGTTCCGGTGCTGGTCCACGTAGTCGGGTCAGAATTCCTCGAAATTGCGGGGCGGGGTGGAGGCGCTCATGCCGTATTCTGCGCACGGCCCGGATCGAATGGCAAACGACTCGGCGGCCGTTTAAAGCGTTTAAAGAGGAAAGTGACAGGCCACCCCATGCCCCTCCCCCCAGGTCCCTCAGCCTCGGCTCGTTCGCCGGGTCGGTGCATTCCTTGGGGCGCCCGCGGGCCGCGTAGACCGGGCAGCGCGGGGCGAAGCGGCAACCGGTGGTGGGGCGCTCGAAATCGAAGACGCCCCAGGTCTTGGATTGGGCCTGTTTGGCGGCGGCCGCTTCCTTGCTCTGCTTGTCG
>DASWHF010000103.1:0-4747 GCA_036393295.1 Acidiferrobacterales bacterium | reverse complement strand
GCCGCCGGCGGCTACGTCGTGACCGAGCGCATGCTCGGCATGTTCAAGAAGTCCGGGAAATGATTCGAATCGACATTGTGGGAGCGGCCCATGGCCGCGACCGGCCTCGCGCCATCCCCGTCGCGCCCATGGGGCGCTCCCACAGGAGCACTCCATGAGCTTCGTCATCCAGCTGTCCTATTTCGCCGCCGCCTTCCTCTTCATCTTCGGCCTGAAGCGCATGTCCTCGCCGGTGACGGCGCGCAGCGGCATCGTCTGGGCCGGCGCGGGCATGGTGGTCGCGGTTCTGGTGAGCCTGGCCTTCGTCGATCCGAAGAACCCGAATTTCGTCACCAACCTGTCGCTGATCCTGATCGCGCTGGCGATCGGCAACGGCTGGGCCTGGTGGCAGGGCAAGCGCGTGCCGATGACCGCGATGCCGCAGATGGTGGCGCTGTTCAACGGCATGGGCGGCGGCTCGGCAGCGGCGATCGCGGCGGTGGAGCTGTACGGCGGCAAGGCGCACGGCACCGCGTTCCTGGCGCTGGCCGTGCTCGGCGGCCTGATCGGCGCGGTGTCGTTCTCGGGCTCGCTGGTCGCCTGGGCCAAGCTCGAAGGCAAGATGGAGCGCTCGATCCGGTTCGGCGCGCAGCAGGTCGTGAACCTCCTGACGCTCGCCGTCACCGCGGCGCTCGGCGTGTACCTGGTCTACGCCGGCCACGCCGGCTGGGAGTGGGTCACCGCGTTCTTCTTCGGCGCCCTGCTGTTCGGTTTCCTGGTGACCGTGCCGATCGGCGGCGCCGACATGCCGGTGGTGATCTCGCTGTACAACGCCTTCACCGGCATCGCCGTCGGCTTCGAGGGCTTCGTGCTGCAGAACCCGGCGATGATCATCGCCGGCGTGCTGGTGGGCTCGGCCGGCACGCTGCTGACGCTGCTCATGGCCAAGGCCATGAACCGTTCGATCAGCAATATCCTGTTCACGCACTTCGGCGAAACCGAGGTCGGCGGCGGCGAAATCGCCGGCACCATGAAGTCGGCCGAGGCCTCCGACGCCGCGGCGGCGATGAAGTACGCCAGCAAGGTCATCATCGCGCCGGGCTACGGCCTGGCCGTGGCGCAGGCGCAGCACAAGCTTTACGAGTTCGTGAAGCTGCTGCAGGCCGCGGGCGTCGACGTGAAGTTCGCGATCCACCCGGTCGCCGGCCGCATGCCCGGCCACATGAACGTGCTGCTGGCCGAGGCCGGCGTGCCCTACGACATCATCCACGACATGGAGGACGTCAACGGCGAGTTCAAGGAAGCCGACGTCGCCATCGTGGTCGGCGCCAACGACACCGTGAACCCGGCCGCGCGCACCAACAAGTCCTCGCCGATCTTCGGCATGCCGATCCTGAATTGCGACCAGGCCAAGCAGGTCTACGTGATCAAGCGCGGCCAGGGCAAGGGCTACTCGGGCGTCGAGAACGAGCTGTTCTTCAAGGACAACTGCGCGCTGGTCTACGGCGATGCGCAGGCCGTCATGGTCAAGATGATCCAGTCGCTGAAGGAGCTGGGCTGAGATTGTTGCTCACACGCCTCGTCCCGCCGGCGCGGTGTCGGCCAGCACAAACGCCGGGGCCACGGCCGCGATCTCGGCCGCGCCCAGGCGCGCAGCGCGTGCCCGCTTGCGCCAGCCCGCCACGACGCCGCGCAGCTGGCCCAGCAACTTGTTCGCCGCCGCCGGCTTGAGGCGGTAGAAGGGCGCCGTGGCGAGGACGGCGCCCAGGTCCGGCAGGTCGCTGTGCTCGTCCAGCTTGAGCGTGTGCTCCCGCCGGGCCGGATTCGGGTTCAAGTCGTAGGCGGGCGCGAGCCGCCAGCCACTGGGCTCGCGGATGAAGCCGTGATTGCGCAGATGGTCATCGGTATTGCCAACCAGCACGTTGAACAACAAGCGGCGGAACAACTGCTGAAGGTCTGCCTCGATGCCGTCCTTCGCGCCGGCACGCTGGATGAACTCCGCAATTTCCAGGTAGCTCCCGCCCTCGCCATCCTTCCGGTCGAGCAGCGTCAAGGCCGAGACAAAGAAAAGCCTGTCCTCCTGCGCGCGGTCGAAACGCCGAACGCAGAACGTGTGATGGCGGCTGTTGAAGCGGCGCATGGCGCAGGGCGCCACCTCGATGCCGCAGGCCGCGGCAAGCCGATAGAGCAGATGCTCCCAGGCGCCCACATCGCGCCGGTCCTCGCGGCTCGGAAACTTGGCGATCCAGAGCGTGCCGCGGCCCTCACGATAATTGGCCTTGGGCCTGGCACCGCCCAGCGAGGTGCCGGGCGCCACCAGCATCGCGAGCCAGCGCCGGTACTCCGGCAGATCCTCGGCATGGTCCTGTTCGAGCGCGAGGCTCACGCTCTCCAGCTCCGCCAGGCTTGCCAGCGGCGGAACCGGCGTGGATTTCTGCGCCAGGAACGGCGTATCCGGCTCCGCGCGAAAACGCAGCGCGCCCATGCGGCATTCGTCCTGTACGCCGAGCAGGTAATCCCAGTCCGTCAGCGCGGCCGGACGGCGGCCTTCCTCCTGCGCGGCCAATGCCTCGCGGCGGTCGAGCAGCAGCCGGCCCCAGCGGTCCGGCGCCGAATCGAGAAAGATGCCAAACACCTCGCGGCCCGCGGCGGGGAACTGCTCGCCGCCATACAGTTCCAGGCGGGGGTCAAGCATGAAAGCGCGTGCGCTACGCAGCCAGTCGCCGTCGTAGCGGAATGACAAGGTGCCCTCTCCACGGGCCCGGCGCTGGTGCAGGCGCCCAACGAGCGCATCCGGGCCGAGCGTCGGCGAATGCAGATGCACTTCCACCGATTCGATGCGCGCGCTCATGGGCGGACCTTGGGGGCTTTTTTCGGCGCGGGCTCCAGCGCCAGGTCTTGCAGCTTGCGTCCCACAGGATCGTCGGCAGCAAGGCGGTCCAGGTCCGCGTCCAGTCCCAGCACGCGCAGCACCCGCAGCCAGGTGCCAAGGCCGATCGTGGGATCCCCCTTTTCCAGCCGATGCAAGGTGTCGCGCGAGATGCCGACACGCTGCGCCATCAGGATGCTGGAGATCCGCCGCCGCTTGCGTGCGAGGCGCAAGCGCTCGCCCAGCGCCTTGAGTTGGCGTTCTGCGTTGCCAAAGGTGGGGGAGTAGATGCGCGGCATATGTCCGATATTATGGACATATGCAGTATAGATGTCTAGACTATCGGACATATTGTCCAAAGCCGACGCCGTGCAGCGGGGTCCAGGCTGATCGGTTGCTGCGCGGCAACCAGGCCAGGCAGAGCGTCGGTCCTACCAGCCCCCGCCGCCGCCCCCTCCGCCACCCCCGCCCGATGAACCCCCGCCACCCCCGCCGCCACTGCCCCCGGACGACGACCCGGGCGCACGGCTGGACGACGACACGGTCGAGGACAGGCCGGCGCCGACCGAGGTGGAGATTCCGCGCACGCCGGTGAAACTGTGTCCGCGGTACCACGAAGTGCGGTATTCCGACGGCTGCCGGCCGGCGGCGCGCAACGCGGCGGCAAAGCGCTCGGCCCACCAGGTCTCGACATCGAGCGCGATGGCAAAGGGCAGGTAGGCCTCGAAAAGTTCCGGCGTGACCGGTCTTGCGTATTTGAACTTCAGTTCATCCGACTCGGCGATGCCCAGGTACTGCCGGAACCCCTCGATGCGGTCGAGCAGCTTGCGGCCATCGCGCGTCGGCGCTTTCATCAACTGGCTGAACAGCAGGTTGAGCAGCGCGAGCAACACGATCCCCAGGATCAGCCCCCAGGGAATCACGCCCGTTCCTTCGAACATCGCGCCGCCCAGCGTCACCAGCACGAACACGAACACGCCGCCGGTGACGACCAGCCCGATGAAATTCCGGCCGGTGCGGGCGTGGACCTCGCGCATCCGCCACAGCGTCCTCAGGAACGGCGAGCCGAACGCCCCGAGAAACACCGTCAGGAAGATCGGGAACACGGCTTGCGGGCCGTAACTGTCGAAAAACCCGAGGGCGGCGTAGCCGACCACGGCCAGCGTGAGAATCCAGCCCGGGACCAGCCAGCCGCGGTTGGAATAGAAATACGACTTTTCGTAGTTCGCCTGCAATTTCTCCCGGTGCGACTTGCGCAGCGCGCCAACTTGGGTGTGGTTGCCCGATTTGAAGGTCAGCGGCTTGCCGCCGAGGGCATCGAGAATGGCCTGTTCGTCGCCACTGGGCTTGCCGACACCCTTTCCGGTCGGACTGACCACGTACTCCTCGTCGTCCTCCTCGATGGTCAGCGCACCCTTGACCGCCAGCCCCACCAGCGCGGCCGACAGGGTCTTGTCGTCCCAGGCCATGCGCCGCACCAGCCGCAACGCGGCCGGCGGATAACCGGTAGGCGGCTCGTATTCCGGCACGATGACGCCGGCAGCGGGATCGCGCCCGACCTGCCACCAGGCAAACAGGTAATACAGCAACAACAGCGCTGCCCCGATCCAGACAATGAACAGCGCTGGATCGTCCCTCCACTGCCAGCGCAGCCGGTCCTGCCAGGTGGGCTCGTGCACGAAACCCTTCGGCCAGCCGACCACGAGGGTCAGGCCTTCGTTCGGCCCCAGCTTGCCGGTGGTGCTGAAGCTCGCACCGTCCGCAAGCAACTCGCTGCGGTAGTCGCGATTCTGCGCGCCCTGGGGGCCGGTGTAGGCTTCGGCGGTGATGCCCTGCGGCGGTATTCCCGCCGGCAGTTGCACGCGCGCGCTCACCTGGTCGATGTGGAAATCCCAGCCG
>DASWHF010000102.1:0-4064 GCA_036393295.1 Acidiferrobacterales bacterium | reverse complement strand
TTCCGGGGTCGAACGCAAGTGGCAAGTAGCAAGTAACAAGTGCAGATTTCCAGGAGCGCGAGTGCATCGTGAAGGTAACAGCCCGCTGCGCGTTGCTTTGGACTTGAAACTTGCAACTTGATACTTGCCACTGACTTTATGCCTTACTG
Organism: Acidiferrobacterales bacterium; assembly: GCA_036393295.1. GTDB lineage: Bacteria > Pseudomonadota > Gammaproteobacteria > Acidiferrobacterales > UBA6901 > DASWHF01. The sequence continues at coordinate 3,915 of DASWHF010000102.1, read as the reverse complement.
GCGTCTTTCGAGTTTTTACTTCTTTTACTTCGCGACGCTCGGGGTGCTGGTCCCGTACTGGGGCCTGTATCTGCAATCGCTGGGTTTCACGCCGGTCGATATCGGCCAGCTGATCGCGCTGCTGATGTTGTCCCGCATCGTCGCGCCCATCGTCTGGGCCTGGGTGGCCGACCACCGCGGTCAGCGCATGCGCATGGTGCGCCTGACCTCGGCGGCGACGCTGCTGTGCTTCGCCGGTGCCTTCTTCGGCACCGGTTTCTGGTGGCTGGCGGCGGTGATGCTCGCGTTCAGCTTCTTCTGGCACGCCTCGTTGCCGATACTCGAGGTCACGGTGCTCAACCACACCGCCACCCGCCCCGGTGCTTACGGGCGGGTGCGGCTGTGGGGGTCGATCGGCTTCATCGTCAGCGTGCTGGTGCTCGGCGCGATTATCGATCTGGGCGGTCCGTGGTGGGTGCTGCCGTCGCTGCTGCTGTTCATGACCGGCATCTGGGCCTTCAGTCTGGCGCTGCCGGAACCGCGCGTGGCGGCGCCGGCCGGGCATCTCGGGCCGTTCCTCAAGGCGGTGCTGCGACCGGAGGTGTTCGGCTTCCTGCTTGCCTGTCTGCTCATGCAGCTCAGCCACGGTCCGTATTACACCTTCTATTCGATTTATCTGGAAAGTCACGGCTACAGCAAGACCCTGATCGGCGCGCTGTGGGCGTTCGCCGTGGTCTGCGAGATCGGGGTGTTCCTCGGCATGCAGCGGCTGCTGGTGCGCTGGGCGTTGCGGCCGGTGCTGCTGGCGAGCTTCTTTCTGGCGGCGCTGCGCTGGGCGATGATCGGATTGTTCCCGCAGCACCTTTGGCTGTTGATCGTCGCCCAGAGCCTGCACGCGGCGAGCTTCGGCGCCTTCCACGCCACCGCCGTGCAGATGGTGCACCGCTTCTTCACCGGCCGGCACCAGAACCGCGGGCAGGCGGTGTACGGCAGCGCCAGCTTCGGCATCGGCGGGGCGCTCGGGAGTCTGTACAGCGGATACACCTGGGAAACGCTCGGTGCCGGTGCGAGCTTCGGCATTGCGGCGGCGGCGGCCGCGGCGGCCTGGGTCGTGGCCTGGTTGCTGATCAGGCCCAGGTCTTGACGCGGCGATGGCGGAAGCGTGCCAGCGGCACGACCGCCGCGGCGCCGGCGCGCGGTTCGCGGCGGCGCTCGCGCGGCGGCTCGGGATCGCCGCCGGTGTCCGGCTGAAACACGGTGTGCAGGTGCGCGCCGAGCTCGTCGATGAGGCGCACGGCGTCGACGTCGGTGCGCGCCGAACTCAACACCCGGCGGCGCACCGGCGCCAGTGCGTCGAAGCTCAAGCGGCTGGTCACGGGATCGGTCAGATGCTTGCAGCCGTTCGCCGCGTAGAGCGCATTGACCACTTGCACGACCAGCTCGTAGTGCAGCGCGCTCGAATCCACCAGGCCCTGCACGTGGCGCGCGTCGGCCTTGATCGGGATCTGATGATGCCCGATGCCGGCGGCCAGCTGTTCGATCATTTCCAGAAACGTCATGTCGTTCGCCCGAGGATTTCGATCATCGCCTGCGCCGCGTTCGACAGGCTGCGTTGCACGGGCGTTACCACGCCCAGTTTGCGGCGGATCGCGATTCCTTCAATGTGGACCACTTTGAGCTCCTCGTCAATCAAGCTGCGCGGCAGCGCGCTCCAGCCGAGTCCGATCGCCACCAGCATTTTGATCACGTCAAGATTATTGGTTTCAATACCGATCTGAAGTTTCGCGCGAACACTTGACAGTGCCGTGACGATGAGCTCGCGCGTGTAGGTGCCGGCCACCGGCAGGATGGCGGGGTGGCGCGGCAGATCGTCCGGCACGACGGTTGTCGCGGCTGCGAGCGGATGGTGGGGGCTCACCACCACGTCGAGCGGATCGTCCCACAGCGTGTCGAGGCGCAGGCGCGCGATCGGCGCGGTGGGCAGGGTCACCACCGCCAGCTCGAGCTCGCGCTCCGCGACCGCGCGGCAGGCGGCTTCCGAGTCCATGAAACGCAGATCCAGGTGAACCTCGGGATAGGCGCGGGTAAACGCGCTGAGCGCGGGTCGCAGGCGATGCAGGCCGATGTGATAGCTGGTGCCCAGGCTCAGCGGGCCGCTGACCGTGCCGGCCAGGTTGGCGATGCGCCGCTTGGCCTCGCTGACCTCGCTCAGAATCGCCCGCGCCTGCGCCAGCAGTTCCCGGCCGGCGTGGGTCAGCTGCGCCTGGCGCCCGCTGCGGTCGAACAGGCGCGCGCCGAGCTCGTCCTCCAGGGCGGCGATGCGCTTGCTGATCGCGGGCTGGGTGAGATGCACGTGCTCGGCGCCGCGCGAGAAGGATCCGGCGTCGGCGACTGCAACGAAGGCCTCGAGGGCGGCAATGTCCATAACCAGATAGAATGAATGTCATGATAAATATGAATTTGTGTTATTTATACACTCGCCCTAGGATAGGGCGCAAGTAAACAGACACCGGCCCCATGACCGCCAAGACCCTCTACGATAAGCTCTGGGACGCCCATGTGGTGCGAGCCAATGAGGATGGCACCAGCCTCATTTACATCGACCGCCACCTGGTCCACGAGGTCACCAGCCCGCAGGCCTTCGACGGGCTGCGCCTGGCGGGCCGCCGGCCCTGGCGGGTCGGCGCCAATCTCGCCACCGCCGACCACAACGTGCCGACCACCGACCGCGCGCGCGGCATCGCCGATCCGGTCTCGCGCCTGCAGGTCGAGACCCTCGACCGCAACTGCGCCGACTTCGGCATCGTCGAGTTCGGCATGACCGACCCGCGCCAGGGCATCGTGCACGTGATCGGCCCGGAGCAGGGCGCGACCCTGCCGGGCATGACCGTGGTGTGCGGCGACTCGCACACCTCGACCCACGGCGCCTTCGGCGCGCTCGCCTTCGGCATCGGCACCTCCGAGGTCGAGCACGCGCTCGCCACCCAATGTCTGATCCTCAAGAAGGCGAAGAACATGCGGGTGCGCGTCGAGGGCGTGATCCCGCCGGGCGTCACCGCCAAGGACATCGTGCTCGCCATCATCGGCCGCATCGGCACCGCCGGCGGCACCGGCCACGCCATCGAATTCGCCGGCAGCGCGATCGAGGCCCTGTCGGTCGAGGGCCGCATGACGGTCTGCAACATGGCCATCGAAGCCGGCGCGCGCGCCGGCATGGTCGCGGTCGACGACAAGACCATCGAGTATTTCCACGGACGTCCCTATGCGCCGAAGGCGCAGCACTGGGACACGGCGGTGCGCGCCTGGCGTGGATTGCATTCCGATTCGGATGCCAGCTTCGACAAGGAGGTCGTGCTCGCCGCCGCGGATATCCGCCCGCAGGTCACGTGGGGCACCTCGCCGGAGATGGTGGTGCCGGTGGACGGCGCGGTGCCGGATCCGGAAGCCGAGACCGATGACGTCAAGCGCGCGAGCATGCGGCAGGCGCTGAAATACATGGCGCTGGCGCCCGGCACGCCGATCCGCGACATCGCGCTCGACAAGGTCTTCATCGGCTCCTGCACCAACTCGCGCATCGAGGACCTGCGCGCCGCCGCCGGCGTCGTGAAGGGCAGACGCGTCGCCGGCAACATCAAGCTCGCCATGGTGGTGCCGGGCTCCGGTCTGGTGAAGGCCGAGGCAGAAAAGGAAGGGCTCGACCGGGTGTTCCGCGAGGCCGGCTTCGAATGGCGCGAGCCGGGCTGTTCGATGTGCCTGGCGATGAACGCCGACCGGCTTGCCCCCGGCGAGCGCTGCGCCTCGACCTCGAACCGCAACTTCGAGGGTCGCCAGGGCAAAGGCGGGCGCACCCACCTCGTCAGCCCGCAGATGGCCGCCGCCGCCGCAATCGCAGGCCATTTCGTGGACATACGGGAGTGGTAGGGAGTCAGGGGCTCA
>DASWHF010000101.1:0-28632 GCA_036393295.1 Acidiferrobacterales bacterium | reverse complement strand
CGAAGGCCGCCGACGGCCAGGCCGCGGCCAGCACCCGGGCGGGGGCGAGCAGGCCGGCACCGGCCGCCACGGCGACGACGCCGGACGCCAGGGTGCCTTTGAGGAAGGTTCTGCGATGTAGGGTGGTCACGGGGGTCTCCTCGAATTGATCGATACCGCATTAATACCGCCGCCGGCACCACGCCGGCAAGGGCCGTCTGTAGCTTTTTGACGGCCGGCGCCTGGAATTTATTCCTGGCGCCGCTGTGGCCGATTGCCGCGCTGGCGGGGAACTCCAAGGAAATAATAACTTAGCGGCACCGCGACGGTCGCCGCGATGAGCCCGGCCAATACCGCCGACAACAGCGCGGCGGCGGCGGGCGCGAGCCATTCGAACCCGCGCGCCAGCCCCAGGGCGAGCGGTGCGAGGCTGATCACGGCGACGGCGGCGATCAGCAGCGCCGGGCGCAGCTGCGCGCGCGCTCCCTGGCCGATCGCGCGCGGCCAGGCCTGGCCGCGCGCATGGCGCGTATCGACCGCGATCACCGCCCCGGCACCGAACCCGGCGGTCACCGCCAGCGCCACCAGCAACGCCGGCCACACCCACAGCGACACAACGAAACCGGGCGCGCTCAGGGTGGCCAGAAACGCCGCGAGCGCCCAAGCCGGCGCGATGAGGATCGCCAGCGGCTGGCGCCACGAGCGAAACTCGCCGCTCAACACCAGCAGCATAAACAACAGCACGATGCCGATGATCCAGGCGAGCTGCCGGCCGGCCTCGACCAGCATCGCGGCGGCGCCGCCCAGCGACCAGCGCTCGCCGGGCCGAAGATCGAGCGCGCCGGCCGCGCGCCGCAATGTCTCGACCAGCTCCGCCAGCGACCGGTGGCCGGACGGCATGGCGACGAGCTCGATGGCCGGCTGCCCCTCCTCGCGGAGATGTTCCGCGGCGCGCATCCGCGGTTCGAGCCGACCGACATCGCGGAGGAACACCGCCGGGCGCTGCGCGGTCTCGCCGTGCAGCGGCAGCCGGTCGAGCGCGGCCCGGTCACGCGCGGCGAGCGTCAGGCGCACGGCAATGCGCCGATCGCCCTCGAGCAATACCGCGAGCTCGAGTCCGTGGCGCGCGATATGCAGCGCGCGTGCCGCGCGCGCTGCATCCACCGCCTGCGCGGCACTGCGCTCGGGATCCAGCACCAGGCCGATATCGACCCACGGCGTACCGCCGCGATACCGGACTCCGGCCAGGCCGGGCTCGGTCGTGAGGGTCGCGATCAGCCGCTGCGCATGGCTCGCCAGCCGTTCGCGATCCGGGCCCGTGATCCGCAGCGCGACCTCGCCCTGCAACGCCCGGCGCCATGGATCGCCGACCGCTTCCGCGCCCTGGCCGGGAAACACCGCCGGCACAAACGGATAAGCGCCGTCCGGCAGGCCGCCGGACCCCTCCGACCCGATATGATCGCGCAGCACGCGATCGCCGCGCGCCGAGCGCGACGCCGGGGTGATCCGCAGCCGCAATTCGCCGCGGCCGGTCGTCGTGTCCACGCTATACGCACCGATGACCGAGCCCACGCCCTCGACCGCCCGCAGCCGCGCCGCCAGTTGCGTCGCGAGCGCGCCCAGGCCCTCGCCGGCATCCAGGTCGGGCACATCGGCGATCAGCTCATCGCGCGCGAACGGCGCGAGCAACTCGGCGCGCGCCAGCACCGGCGGCGCCGTCGCCACGGTCAGCGCCCACGGCGCCAGCGCGGCCGCCAGCGCGAGCCATGGCCGCGCGAGCGACGCGCGCAGCAACGCATCGAACAGGCGCGCGGCGCGCTCGACCGGCCCGCGACGCCGGCGCATCGACGCGAACCGCGGCCACGGCGCCAGCGCCGCCGGCACCAGCAGCAGGCCGCCGGCCAGCGCCACACCGAGCACGACCGACAGCGTCCAGACGAGCTCGCCGAGCACCACGCCGGCCGCGCCACTCACGCCCCACAGCGGCAGGAGCGCGGCCGCCCACAGTGCCCCGACGCGCAGCACATCGCGCTGGCCGGCCGCCACCGCCTGTTCGCGGGTCTCGCCGCCGGCGGCGCGCGTGATGCGCAGATACATCACCAGCGCCGGCAACAGCGCCGGGACCAGCGCCAGCAGCAGTCCGCCCAGGGTCACGCTGTCGAAACCGCCGCCGCGGGCCGCGAGCACCGCCACGGCGATCAGCGCGCCGCCCGGCAGCACCGCGGCCAGCAACAGCGCCGGCCGCCGGAAGCGAAACGCCAGACCACCGGCCACCAACGCGGCCAGCAAGGTCAGGGTCTCGAGGGTGAGCGCTCGGCGCGCGGCGCGCTTGAGCACGCCCGCCGGGTCCGACGGCATCTCGACCCGCAACTCCCGGGGAATCTGCCGGTTGGCCCTGAGCCAGGCGATGCGCGCGCGCACCGCGTCGGCGGTCTCGATGTGGCTCGCCGCATCCTGCTTGAAGACCGTGACGCGCACCGCGCCGACGCCGTCATGTTGAACCTGCTCGCCCGCCGCCACCGGCACCGCCCGCACGCGCGCCACCTCCGACAGCGCCAGGTTGTCGCCGCCCGGCAGCGTCAGCGGCAACGCCGCGACCGCCGCGGCACCGGCCGACTCGGCCACGGTCAGGTGGTCGGTGGCACCGCGCACGGCCGCCACCAGATCTTCGAGCGCGAGCCCGAGCGCCGTGAGGCGCCGCAGATCGGGTTGCACGAGGATCGCATGCGTCGCGCCGCCGTCGATGCGCAGGCCGCGCACGGCAGGCAGCTCGGTGAGCTGGTGCGCGAACGCGGTCTCCACCCAGCGGCGCAGCGCGGCCGGCTCGTAGGCGTTACCGCTGATGACGACCTCGGCGGCCGCCGCGCGGTCCTCGCTCTCGACACGCGGCGCCGAGGCGGTCGCAGGCAGCGCCGGCGCGACGCGGGCGAGCCGCGCGGACAGATCGTCCCGCGCGCGCTCACGCCAGGCGGAACTGCGAAACCACAGGTCGAGCTGGACCCGCCCGTCGCGCTCATGCGCGCTCAGGCGTTCCAGCCCGGCGACGCCGCTCAGCGCCTGCTCCAGCGGTTGGGTGATGGCTGCCGTCAACAGCGGCGCCGGCACGCCGGGGTCCTCGACGACCACGGTGACGAGCGGCGCGGTCAAAAGTTTGGGCGGGAGCAGCGGCACGCGAAACGCCGCCGCCACACCGAGCGCCGCCAGCACCAGCAGCAGCGTCCAGGCCGCCAGCGGATGACGCGACGCCCAGAGCGCCGGCCCGGCCGGCAGACGCAACCCAGGGGATTCGCTCACGCTCACCGGCCCGGGGCTCCGGCCCGGGCTCGCGCCCCGTGCCGGTCAGGCCGGCCGACAGCCGTGGCACCGGAAAATGCACTCCATACAGGCCGGTCGAACAGCCGGCCCACTACCGCCCGGCGTCCAGCAGCGGCTCGAGCTCGGTCAGGGCCTGCTCGTAGACGCCACGCTTGAACTCGACGATCTGCGAAAGCGGCGTCCAGTAGTCCACCCAGCGCCAATCGTCGAATTCGGGGCGCGCGCTGGCGTCGAGCCGCACCGTGCGCTCCTCGGCCAGGAAGCGCAATAGGAACCAGATCTGCTTCTGACCGCGGAACGGCCCGGTGCGCGGCGCGCGCAGGAACTGCCGGGGAATGTCGTAGTGCAGCCAGTCGCGCGTGCGACCGATGATCTGCACATGTTGAGGCTCGAGACCGACCTCCTCGTGCAGCTCGCGGTACAAGGCCTGTTCCGGGCTTTCATGCGCCAGAATCCCGCCCTGCGGGAACTGCCAGCCGTCGCGCCCGAAGCGGCGCGCCCAGAACACGCGGTTGTCCGCGTTGCAAAGTACGATACCCACGTTGGGTCGGTAACCGTGCTCGTCGATCATATCGTTAATACCGCCCGCGCCTTCCGCCGACCCTCCCCCGCCGCCGGCGGGAGAGACGGAACTCGTTACTGATCCGACCGGCAAATATTGCGTACTGTTTTCTCCCTCTCCCTCCGGGAGAGGGCCGGGGTGAGGGCCGACGGCTCCGAAAGACCGCCCTCATCTTCACCTTCTCCCGGAGGGAGAAGGGACCCCGTAGACAGCAGTGTGCACTATTTACTGTTCTCCTCAGTAAAAGGTTCCTTTACCACTCTATGCTATCAATACTACACCGTCCCGGAGCCAGCCGCGACCGGCCGCGGCTGGCGGGCGCACGGCGCTGCTGGCACAATGGCCGCCACGCCGTTGCGCGCCGACTTGCCGTCACGATCAAGCCATGCCGTTCATCGTTCTGCTGGCCTGCGTCCTGTGTCTCGCCATCCCGGCGCGCGCCGCCGATTCCGCGCCGGTCACCATCGCCGACGCCCACAACAGCGGCGCGGTGCTGGCGATCGCCGACCGTCCCCGGCAAATCGCCAGCGGCGGCACCGAGGGGCGCATCCGCGTATCCCGTCTCAGCGACGGCCACGCGCTTGCCGACTGGTTCGCCCATGACGGCGACGTCACCGGACTGCACTACGACGCGCGCCGGTCGCAGTGGTTGTCGGGCGGCCGGGACGGTGCGCTCGCGCTGTGGGACGGCGACGGCCGGGAGCTGCGGCGGCATCAGACCGGCAGCCCGGTCACCGACCTCGCGGTCGACGAGGACCGCGGGCGCATTGCGACCGCCCACGACGACGGCACCATCGGCCTGTGGACGCTCGCCGGGCTGGAACCGCTCGCCCGCCACCACCGGCACCGGGGGAAGGTGCGCGCGGTGGCGATCGATCGGCGCAGCGGCTGCATCGCCTCGGCCGGCAGCGACGGCCGCGTCCTGGTCGCCGGAATCGGCGACGCCGAACCCCTGGTCCTCACGCCGCCGCCGAGCGATGCCCATGACCTGGCATTCTCGCCGGACGGCGGCTGGCTCATGGGCGCCGGCTGGTTCCGGTTGTTTCGCTGGCCGCTGGCACGACCGGACGACATCAGCGTGCTGAGCACACCGCACCACGGTCTGATCCGGTCCATCCAGTTCAACCGCGACGGACGACAGCTCGCCACCATCAGCCGCCATACCGACAGCGCGGTGCTGTTGCTCGACGCCGCGAGCGGCGCACTCATGCGGCGTTTCCCTTCCCACGATCTGTGTGGGCGCGCGGTCGCGCTGTCGCGCGACGGACAGTACCTGGTGAGCAGCGGCGACGAGGCGAGCGTGCGGATCCACGCGCTGCCCGCCGAGTCCGGGCCGGCGCCATGAGCGGCGTATCGCCGCGGAACCGGCAAAACTGCTATCCTGCGCGCCCGGACACCCCGCTTCCCCATCAACCCGGAGTCTGTGCGCCGTGAGCCTGGCCATCTTTGATCTCGACAACACGCTGCTGCGCGGCGACAGCGATCACGCCTGGGGTGAGTTCCTGGTGCAGCAGGGCGCGGTCGATCCCGAGCGCTTCGCGCGCGACAACGACCGCTACTATCAGGCCTATGTCGAGGGCACGCTCGACATCTACGAGTTCCTCGAACGGCACCAGCTGCGGCCGCTCACCCAGCACCCGCGCGCGACCCTGGACGCCTGGCGGACGCGCTTCGTGCGCGAGCGGATCCTGCCGTTGATCACGCCGGCGGCGCGCGCCCTGGTCGAGCGCCACCGCGAACAAGGCGACACGCTCATGATCATCACCGCCACCAACCGTTACCTCACCGCGCCGATCGCCGCCGAGTTCAATATCCCCCACCTGCTCGCCACCGAGCCCGAGGAGGTCGACGGCCGCTTCACCGGCAAGGTCGCGGGCACGCCCTGTTACCGCGACGGCAAGGTGACGCGGCTCAAGGCCTGGCTGGAGGAATACGGCGAGGACCTGACCGACAGCTGGTTCTACAGCGATTCGCACAACGACCTGCCGCTGCTCAAGCTGGTCGCGCACCCGGTGGCGGTCAACCCGGACCGCCAGCTCGCCGACCACGGCGCGCGCCATGGCTGGGCGCGCCTCGACCTGGACTGACGCGCGGTGCCGATGCCGCGGCCGCTGACCTGGCTGCTGCTGGCGCTGGTGCCGGCCAGCATCGGAATGGCGCTCGGCGTCGGCAGCACGCCGCTCGGCATCGACAGCCTGTGGCGCGTGCTGACCGGCGCCGATACCGGCCTCGACGCGACCGTGGTCCTGGAACTGCGCCTGCCGCGCGCCCTGAGCGCCTTCGCGGTCGGCGGGTTGCTGGCGCTGTCCGGCGTGCTGCTGCAGGTACTGTTGCGCAATCCGCTGGCCGATCCCTACATCCTCGGCGTTTCGGGCGGCGCGGCGGTTGCGGCGCTGCTCACGTTGATCGCCGGGCTCGCCGGGGCCTGGGTAACGGGCAATGCCTTCGCCGGCGCGCTCGCCTCCATGCTCCTGGTGTTCGGCCTGGCGCGGGTGCCGGGCGAGTCCGGCACCACGCGGTTGCTGCTGACCGGGGTGGTCGTCGCCGCCGGCTGGGGCGCGCTCATCAGCCTGATCCTCGCGGTGTCGCCGCAGGCACAGGTGCACGGGCTGCTGTTCTGGCTGCTCGGCGATCTGAGTCGCCCGGCACCGGTCGGCTGGGCGCTGTGGGCGCTGGCCGCCGGGCTGGCGCTGGCCTTCAGCCAGGCCCGCGCGCTCAACCTGTTGGCGCGCGGCGAAGGCGTCGCCGCCAGCCTCGGCGCCCACATCGGGCGGCTGCGGGCGCTGGTCTACGTCCTGGCCTCGCTGCTGACCGCGGCCGCGGTCAGCGTCGCCGGCACCATCGGCTTCGTCGGCCTGATCGTTCCGCACGCCTTGCGGCTGCTGGGCGATACCGATCACCGCCGCCTGCTGCCGGACGCGGTGCTGGCCGGCGGCAGCTTCCTGGTGATCGCCGACACCCTGGCGCGCAGCCTGCTCGCGCCCCAGCAGCTGCCGGTCGGCGTAATCACGGCGCTGCTGGGCGTGCCGGTGTTCCTGGTGCTGCTGCATCGCGGGGTGCGGCGATGATCCGCCTGGAGGCGCGCGGCCTGACGCTGGCGATCGGCGGCCGCACGCTGTGCGCGGACCTGACGGTGGCATTCGCCGCCGGCGAGAACTGGGCGATCCTCGGCGCCAACGGCAGCGGCAAGACCAGCCTGCTGATGGCGCTGGCCGGCCTGCGGCGCGCCGATCGCGGCGAGGTCCTGCTCGACGGCCGGCCGCTGCGCGACCATTCGGCGCGCTCGCGCGCCCGGCTGCGCGCCGTGCTGTTCCAGGACAGCGACGCGCTGTTTCCGGCCAGCGTGCGCGACATCGCCTTGAGCGGGCGTTATCCGCATATCCCGCCCTGGGGCGCGGAAACCGCCGCCGATCACGCCGCCGCCGACGCCGCGCTCGCGGCCCTCGGTCTCGAGTCGCTGGCCGCGCGGCCGGTCGACAGCCTGTCGGGCGGCGAGCGGCGGCGCGCCGAGATCGCCGCGCTGCTGGCCCAGGACACGCCGGTCTGCCTGCTGGATGAACCCACCAACCATCTGGACTTGCGCCACCAGCTCGCGGTCATGGCGCGCTTTCGCGAGCGCAGCACCCGCCCCGGCCATCTCAATCTGTCAGTGCTGCACGACGTGAACCTGGCGCGCCGTTATTGCACACATGCGCTGATGCTGTTCCGCGACGGTGCGCATGATTACGGACCACTGTCGGAAATCTTGTCAGTCGAGACGCTGGCGCGCGCCTACGGTTGCGCCTTCGAGCGCCTCGGCGATCCCGACCAACCGGTGTTCCTGCCGCGCTGAGGCGCGTTCGGACGAACGCGCAAAAATCGCGCCCAAACGGTTTCCTGCGCGGTGGATTCCTGTATACTGCAACCCCGTGTCCGAAACATCCAAAGCCGGCAACGGGCGTCAGACTCTGGCGCGACACCCTTCGCACCTCCGCAGCTCCCCTTTTCATCGCCTGAAGAACGTCCGGGTGGGTCTGCCGCGCAGCCTGCGCGCACGCGTCGGCGTGGCGTTCTCCCTGGTGCTGGTGCTGGCCTCGCTGATCGCCGCCGCCTATTTCGTCACGCGCACCAGCATGATCCAGCTCGATGCGCAGCGCCAACAGGGTGAGGCGGCGCTGCGGCTGCTCGCGCCGGCGCTGCAGGCCGCGTTGCCCGAATCGCGACTCGACGCGCTCGATGCGCTCGCCGCCTCGGTGCTCGCCGATCCCGCGATCGGCGCGCTGCGTGTGCGCGCCGATCGCGGCGCGACGCTGATCGAGCGCAGCAAGGCCGACGAGCCGGCGACCTGGCTGACGCGCACCGCGACCGCCGGGCTGGTGGAACGCCGCACGCTGTCCGCGCAGCTCGCCGGTGCCGACGGCGGTTCAGTCGAGGTCGAGCTGACGCTGGCCCACCTCCCGCTCAACCGCACCATCCACACGCTGGTGCGCGACAGCCTGTTCTTCGTGGTGCTGCTGGTGGCGCTGTTCGCGCTCGTCAGCTACACGCTGCTGACGCGCTTCACCGCGCCGCTCAAACCGCTCACCGAGATCGCGCGCCAGGTATCGCGCGGCAACTGGCTGCCGAAGATCGACCTGATCGACTCCAAGAGCCGCGAGATCCAGGAGCTCAACCGCGCCTTCGCCGACGGCTCGGCGGCCATGCGCCACTACATCCACAACCTCGAGGAGACCCGCGAGCTGCTCGAGCACAGCGAGAGCCGGCTGCGCACGCTGATCAACGGCATGCACGAAATCCTCTTCGAGCTCGACGCCGACGGCACCCTGAGCTTCCTCAATCCGGCCTGGGAGCGTCTCACGGGCTTTCGGGTCGACGAGGTGCTGGGCCGGCCGTTCACCGATTTCATCATGGAGCGCCAGGTGGTGCTGGACTTCGCGCCGGAGCGCCTGCCCGAGCTGCGCGACAAGAACCGCGAGATCTGCCTGCGCAGCGCGACCGGCAAGCGCGTCTGGGTGAACCTGGACGCCGACGCCCAGTTCGACCCGGCCGGGCGCTTCATCGGCATCATCGGCACGCTCGGCGACATCACGCAGAGCGTCGAGCTCAACAAGCTGCTCACCAAGTACCAGGACGACCTGTATTATCTCTCGGTCACCGACCCGCTCACCGGCCTGTACAACCGCCGGCACTTCGACACCCAGCTGGACGTGATCCTGACCGACCGGCTGGCAAAGAACCAGTCGGTGTGCCTCCTGATCATCGATCTCGACGGCTTCAAGTTCATCAACGACACCTACGGCCATCCCTCCGGCGACGAGGCGCTGCGCGCCATCGCCGGCCTGTTGAAGCGCATGGTGCGGCGCAACGACTACATCGCCAGGCTCGCCGGCGACGAGTTCGCCATGGTGCTCAAGGACACGACGCTCGACGACGCGACCCACATCGCCAACAAGGTGCATGCCGCGATCAGCGAGACCTACATCAACCTGCCGATCGGCCATGTCCAGCTGCAATGCAGCATCGGCGTGGCCGCCGCGCCCACCCACGGCCAGAAGGCCCAGGAGCTGGTCAGCGCCGCGGACGTCGCGCTCTACCAGAGCAAGCGCCGCGGCCGCAACCGCGTCGAGGTGCTGTCGCCGGACATCAGCAAGGCGCTGATGTCGATCTTCAGCCAGGGCTTCCAGCTGCGCCACGCGCTCGAGCAGGGCAACCTGATGCCGGCCTTCCAGCCGATCTGCGACATCGCCACCGGCGAGCCGATCGCCTACGAGGCCCTGGCGCGCATGCAGCACGGCGGCGCGACCATCAAGGCCGGCGACTTCATCACCGTCGCCGAGGAGCTCGGGCTGACGCGCGAGATCGACCTGCACATCATCGAGCAGGCGCTGGCGCTGGCGCCCATGGGTTACGGGCTGTTCCTGAATCTCGATCCCTCATCGTTCAACGACCGCGCCTTCGTCACCCAGCTCGGCGAGCTGATCGGGCCGGCCTGCGCGACCGGCCGCTCGATCACCATCGAGATCACCGAGCGCGAGAACGTCACCATCACCGACACGCTGGTGGCCGACATCCAGAGCCTGCGCAGGCTCGGCTGCAAGCTGGCGCTCGACGACTTCGGCAGCGGCTACTCCACCTACCATTTTCTGAACCTGTTCCGCCCCGAGTACCTGAAGATCGAAGGCGCCTTCGTGCGCGGCATGCTCAGCAACGAATCCGACCGCAAGATCGTCAGCCACATCCACGAGCTCGCCAGCTCCTTCGGCATCGAGACCATCGCCGAAAGCGTCGAGAACGAGGCGACGCGCAAGGCACTGCTCGCCATGGGCATCCGCAACGCCCAGGGCTGGCACCTCGGCCATCCGCGCTGGTTCGACGAGCCCGACTCGCGCAGCGCTTGACAGTTCCGCGACGACCCCCTAGATTGGCCGCCAGTTTCAGGTGCTCCGCGGGAACCGTCGTTCCCCGGAGTGAAACGGGAAGTTGGTGCGCCGCCGCGATCCTCAAGCCGCGACCGGCAAGGCCAACGCTGCCCCCGCAACGGTAAGCGAGTTGCGGCAGATCATCCCGCCACTGCCCGAGTCCGGCACCGCCGGCACGGGCGGGAAGGCGATCTGCCCGGAGTCCCTCCACTCGCGAGCCCGGAGACCGGCCTGAGACGCGTGGCAACGCGGCGGAGGGCCGGCGGTCGCGGGTGCGAATCCTGCGCGTGTTCCCTTCCCCCGTTCCCCATTCCAAAGACCTGACAACGGCGCACGGCGGGTGCGCGGGGGAGCACAATGTATTCGGTCCCGGTTCGGGCGGTCGCGCGCGGCGCGATCGTGTCCATGTTGATCCTGCATTCCCATCAGTCCGTGGCCGCCGAGCCGCCGATCGTCGTCACCGCGTCGCGCGTCGCCCAGACGGCCGACGAGACGCTCGCCTCGGTGACGGTCATCACGCGCGCCGACATCGAGCGCAGCCAGGCGCGCGACACCGTGAGCCTGTTGCGCGGCGTGGCCGGCATCGACGTCGCCCGCACCGGCGGGCCGGGCCACGACACCAGCGTGTTCCTGCGCGGCGCCAACGCCGACCACGTGCTGGTGCTGATCGACGGCGTGCGCGTCGCCTCCGCCACCGACGGCAAATTCGCCTGGTCCGGCCTCGACCCCGGCCAGATCGAGCGCATCGAGATCGTGCGCGGCCCGCGCGCCAGCCTGTACGGTTCGGAGGCGATCGGCGGCGTCATCCAGATCTTCACGCGCCGGCCGCAGGGCGCGCAGTTCGCCGGCGAGCTCGGCGCCTACCGGACACGCGCCGTCGAGGCCGGCTTCGGCATCGGCGATGACCTGCGATTCAATGCGCTCGGCAGCTATCGCAAGACGCGCGGTTTCTCCGCCACCCATCCCGGCGCCGGATTCATTTACGATCCGGACCGCGACGGCAGCGAGCAGCTGAGCGCCAACGTGGGCTTCTCGGCCCGGCTGGGCGATTTCGGTGAAATCGACCTGGAGGGGCTGCGCACCCTGAGCCAGGTCGAATTCGACCCGGGCAACGACTACAGCGACGGCGAGGACCTGAGTGGCCGCGCGCGACTTCGCACCACGGTCGGACCCTGGTCACAGACCCTGGCGCTGAGCGGCGCCACGACCGATCTCGAAACCTTCGGCAGCAATCCCTCGGACATCGCCAGCCGGCGCCGGATGATCGACTGGCAGAACGACTTCGAGCTCGGCGGCGGTCACCTGCTGACGCTCGGCGCCAGCCGCCTGCGCGATCGGGGCAGGAACGTCAACACGGCCACGGAAACGCTGGTGTTCCAAGACGGCGTTCACAACAACGCCGGCTTCGCCAACTGGCTCGGCCGCTTCGGCCGGCTTCGGGTGGAGCTGGGCGGCCGCTACGACCAGCACAGCAACTTCGGCACGCACGGCACCGGCCAGGGCGCCTGGGGCCTGGTGTACCAACGCTGGTCGCTGTACGGCTCCTACGGCACGGCGTTCAAGGCGCCGACCCTGAACGAGCTGTTCCATCCCGGCTTTTTCGGCGGCCAGTTCGCCGGCAATCCCGACCTGACGCCCGAGACCTCGCGCAGCGCCGAACTCGGCTGGCGTATCAATCCGGTGTCCGGGCTGAGGCTGAACGGCAGCGGCTACTACACTTCGATCGAAAACCTCATCGCCTTCGAAGGCATGAACTTCCAGGCCACCAACATCGGGCGCGCCACCCTGCGCGGCGTGGAGTTCGGCGCCGAGCTGACCCAGGGCGCCTGGCGCGTGTCGACCAACCTCGGGCTGCACAAGGCCGTCAACGAGATCACCGATCGCGACCTGCTGCGGCGGCCGCGCAAGAAGCTGAGTCTCGCGGTCGATCACGAGACCGCCGGCGTCGGCTCGGTCGGCGCCGAGCTGATCGCGGTATCGAGTCATGCCGACATCGACAACGTCAGCTTCGCGACCATCGACGTGGCCGGCTATGTCGTCGTGAACCTGCGCGCACGCCTCATGCTGTCACCGGGTTTGAGCCTCGAGGCGCGCATCGACAACTTCTTGGACGAGGACTACGAGGTCGCGTCCGGCTACAACACGCCGGGGCTGTCGCCCTATTTGGGACTGCGCTATGAACCGGGGCGAAAGACGCCATGAGAACGCGGATCTCGGCCATGCTGATGCTCTCGGCCACGGCCCATGCGGCGGTCCTGGCGCCTGCGTACTTCACAAACCCGTTCGCCCCGCTGTCCATCGCCGCGGCACCGCTGAGCGTGGCGTTGACGAGCTCGGCCGAGCGGCACGACGACCGCCCGGACACGGCGCGCGCGGCGCCGCCGTCGATCGCAGCGCGGCCGAGGTATCAGACGCCCGCGGCGTCCGCGCCGGACGCGGACGCCGCGGGCAACGAGACCGGCGCCGACGACCGCCTGCCCGAGCTTGGCCGCGACCGCGCCAACCATCTGCGCGCCTCGCTGGTCACGCAGATGTCGCGCTACTTCGTCTACCCCACGCTGGCGCGCCGCCGCGGCTGGCAGGGCGAGGTGGCGGTGGCGCTGCGCATCGAGCCCGACGGGCGGGTGCGCGCGTTGCGCGTCGCGCGCTCGTCGGGTTACGCTGTGCTCGACCGCGACGCGCTCGCGACGCTGAACCGCGTCGGCGTGCTGCCGCGCGCCGCCGCCTGGCTCAACGGCCACGCCTACGATACCGAAGTGCCGGTCATCTACCGGCTCACGGAGGGCTGACGCATGGGACACCGCCTGTCCAGGATTTACACCCGCACCGGCGACGACGGCAGCACCGGCCTCGGCGACGGCACCCGGGTGGCCAAGGACAGCCCGCGGGTCGAGGCCTTCGGCACGGTCGACGAGCTCAACAGCGTGATCGGGCTGATGCTGTGCGAGGCGCTGCCCGACGATCTGCGCGCGACGCTGGAGCGCATCCAGCACGAGCTGTTCGATCTGGGCGGCGAGCTGTGCATCCCCGGGCACCGGCGCATGCAGGCCGCGCACGTGACGGCCCTGGAGCAACAGCTCGACGCGATGAACCAGTCGCTCGCGCCGCTCAAGGAATTCATCTTGCCGGGCGGCACGCGCACCGCGGCGCTCGCCAACCTGGCGCGCTGCGTCTGCCGGCGCGCCGAGCGCCGGTTGATGACCCTGCACCGGCTTGAGCCGGTCGCGGCGGAGACGCTGCAGTATCTCAATCGGCTGTCGGATTTCCTGTTCGTGCTGGCGCGCCATGTGAATCGCCTCGGCGGCCGGCCGGATGTGCTGTGGCAGCCCGGAGGCGTCCCGGCGGATACCACCAAGAAGTGACCCCTGAGTCCTTGCGAGGACGCGCAGCGCCCGTGGCAACCTCCGTTTAGAAGCGCAGGGCATTCACGGAGGTTGCTTCGTCGCTGCGCGCCTCGCAATCACCCTGGGGGTCGGGTTGCCGCGGCGCTGCGCGCCCTCGCAACGACAGCTTTCCCTACTCGCGCCCGGCGCGCGCCGCCGCCAGATCGGCGCACAGGCGTTCGGCACCGTCGAGAATGCGCGGCGTGTGGCGCAGGATCGCGTCCGGCGGCAGCCAGAAGAGATTCCCGCGCCGGACCGCCGTCAGCGGCGCGTGCCGCCGCCACGCATCGAAGCGCCCGGCCTCGCGTCCGTCGCTGCCGCTCACCACGATCGCCTCGGGGTCGGCGATCAACACGGCCTCTTCGTCGACCGCCGGCGCCAGCGCCGCGAGGTCCGCGAAAATATTGCGTCCGCCGCACAGCCGTATGACGTCGCTGATCACGTGCTCGCCATTGACCGTCATCAGCGGCTGGTGCCAGAACTCGAAGAACACCGTCACCACGGGCTGGCCGGCGTGGCCCGCGCGCAAGCGCTCGAGGCGCTCGCGGAAGGCCCGGGCGGCGCGCCGCGCCTCGGTGTCGCGATCGGTCAGGCGGCCGAGCCGCTCCAGCGTCGATGCGATGTCCTCCAGCCGGCGCGGCTCGGAGACGAACACCGTGAGTCCGAGACGCCGCAGCTGCCCGACCTGGCCGGCCGGATTGCCGCTGCCCCAAACGACCACGAGATCCGGCTTGAGACGCAGGATCGCCTCTATGTCGAACTGCGCGTAGCTGCCGACCCGCGGCAGTCGGCGCGCCGCCTCCGGATAGTCGCTGAAATCGACGGCGCCGACGACGTGGTTGCCGGTGCCGGCGGCGTACAGGAGCTCGGTGAGATGCGGGGCCAGGCTCACGATCCGGCGCGCCGGACCGGCGAGCACGATGCGTGCGCCGCTGTCGTCGACCGCCTCGATGGCCGGCGGCCCGGCGGCCGCCGACAGGCCGACGAAGCCCGCGCACAGCACGGCGCAGGCGGCGACAGACCATCCGGGGGTCATCGGGGCTTTCCGTCTCATGCCAGCACCGCCGCAATCAAGACCGCGGTTTCGACCAGCTCGCAGCCGGCGCCGAGCGTATCGCCGGTGCAGCCGCCCAACCAGCGGCGCAGCCAGACGATGAAAGTGCCGGCGATCAACACCGCCGCCAATAACAGACTTGAGCCCGCGTATCCGAACACGACAACGCCCGCGCCCACGGCGAACAGCACCCACCAGGCCGCAGGCCGCGGCAGCCGCGCGGCGAGCAGCGCACCCAGGCCGTCGGGTCGCAGGTAAGGCAGCCGCAGCAGCATCAGCACGATCGCGGCACGGCCGAGCAACGGTGCGAACCACAAGGCGAGCCAGGCGTGTTCCGCCAGCAGCGCGCCGAGCGCGGCGAACTTGAGTATCAATATCAACCCGACCGCGGTGACGCCGGCCGCGCCGCTGCGCGGGTCCTTCATGATCTCGAGCGCACGCTGGCGGTCGCCGTGGCTGCCGAGCCAGGCGTCGGCGGTGTCGGCGACGCCGTCCAGGTGCAGCGCGCCGGTGATCCCGACCCAGACCGTCAGCAGCAGCGCCGCGCCGACACCGGCGTCCGCGCTCGCGAGCACGGCACCCAGGGCCGCCAGCAGCGCGCCGATGACGAGTCCGACCAACGGATAGAACAGCACCGAGCGCGCCTGGACGTCGGCATCGGGCGCGGCGCGGCGCGGCAGCGGCAGGCGGGTCAGGAACCTGAGCGCCCACCACCCGGCCTGCCAGGCGCGCGCCATCGGCCCAGTGCTCACAAGCTGCCGGCGTGAAACATCAGCCTGGGCAGGGCTTCGGCGCCCGCGCCGTCGACCCGGATGCGCGTCAGCCCCGCGCTCGGCACCTGGATGCGGAACAGCCGGTCGAGCGGCATGTCGAGCACATGCCGGACGATCATGCGGATCACACCGGCATGGCAGATCACCAGCACCTGCCGGCCGGCATGCGCGGCGAGCAGCGATTCCCAGGCGCCGACCACGCGTTCGCGAAAAGCGCCGAGCGCCTCGCCGCCGGGCGGCCGGTGCGCGACGGGATCGTGCCAGAAGCGCATCAGCCGCTGCGGGTCGTCGCGCATCAGCTCCTCGGCGGTGCGCCCCTCCCAGTCGCCGAAGCCGAGCTCCTGGAGACGCCCATCCAGCGTCAGCGGCAGATCGTGGCGCGCGGCGAGCTCGCGCCCGAAGGCCGCGCAGCGCGAAAGCGGCGAACTGATCACTGCGCTCCAGGGGCATTGATCGCCGACCGCGGCGCGCATCTGCGCCCAGCCGCGCTCGCTCAAGGGATCGTCGCGCTGGCCGCGGTAGCGCCGACCGCCGACCGGCTCGCCGTGGCGCATCAGATCGACGGTCGTGGAAATTGTCGTGCTCACAGACCCTCCGTCACGCCGGCCTCGGCAAACGTCGCCATGCGCGCATGCAGCGCCACCGCCTGGCGCAGCAGCGCCACCGCCAGTGCCGCGCCGCTGCCCTCGCCGAGGCGCATGCCGAGATCGAGCAACGGCTCGGCGCCGAGCGCCGCCAGCACCCGCGCATGCCCGGGCTCGGCCGAACGATGCGCATAAAAGAACCAGTCCGCGACGCCCGGACGCAGCCGCGTCGCCGCCAGGGCCGCCACGCCGGCGATGAAACCGTCGATGACGACCGGCAGGCCGCGCTGCGCGGCATGGACATAGGCGCCGCACAACGCCGCCAGCTCGAAGCCGCCGAGATCGCGCAGGACCGTCCACGGCGCCGCCGGGTCCGGGCGGTGGCGCGCCAGCGCGGCATCGATGACCTCGGCCTTGCGCGCCACCCCGCCGGCATCGAGACCGGTGCCGGGCCCGGCCAGCGCCGCGCCGCGCAGGCCGAGGAGCGCGCAGGCCAGGGCCGCCGCGCAGGTGGTGTTGCCGATGCCCATTTCGCCGCCGACCCACAGCTCGGCGCCGGCGTCGCGCGCGCGCCCGACCGCCTCGCGGCCGGTGTCGAGGGCTTGCGTAAGCTGCGCATCGGTCATCGCCGGGGCATGGCGGAAGTTGGTGGTGCCGGCGGCGATCCGGCGGTCGACCACACCCGGCAGCGCGCCGGGGTCGGTCAGCGTGCCGACATTGACGACCTCCAGCGTCATCCCGAGCGAGCGCGCCAGCACGCTGATCGCCGCGCCGCCGCGCGCGAAATTCCGCACCATTTCGACCGTCACCGACTGCGGATAAGCCGACACCGATTCGGCGGCCACGCCATGGTCGGCGGCGAACACCGTGACGCGCACGCGCTCGACGCTCGGCGCCTGGCTGCCCTGCATGGCGGCCAGCCGTACCGCGAGCTCCTCCAGCCGCCCGAGCGAGCCGGGCGGCTTGGTCAGCGACGCCTGCCGGCGGCGCGCCGCGTCGACCGTCGCGGCGTCGATCGCCCGGACCGGATCGGCCAGCCACGCCGCTGTCATGTCAACCTCCCTTGAGATGCAACGGCAGTCCGGCCACGACCAGGGTCACGCGGTCGCACACCGCCGCCAGGTCCTGATGCAGGCGCCCGGCCTCGTCGCGAAACCGGCGCGCCAGGGCGTTGGCGGGGACGACGCCGGCACCGACCTCGTTGCTCACCAGGATCACGCTTCCGGGCAGGCCGGGCAGCGCGTCGAGCAATGCGCTGCGCTCCCGCGGCCAGCGCTCCGGCGCCGCCGGTTCGTCCAGCAGATTGGACAGCCACAGCGTCAGGCAATCGACCACGACACAGCGATCCGGCGCCGCCGCGCGCCGCAGGGCCGCGGCCAGCGCTTGGCGTTCCTCGATGAGTTGCCAATCCGGGGAGCGGCGCGCGCGATGGCGGGCGATGCGTTCGGCCATCTCGGCGTCGTCCGCGCCCGCGGTCGCGACATAACTGACCGCGAGGCCGCTGGCGCGCGCCAGCGATTCGGCCAATGCGCTCTTGCCGGAACGGGCACCGCCGAGGATGAGCTGTTTCACGCGCGGGCAGCGCCGGGGATCACGGACGCCGCGCGCGTCAGCGCGCCAGGAACCCGGCGACCTGCACCCCGGCCATCAGCACGCCGACCGCCGACCAGAACAGCAGCACCCGCCAGACCAGCGCGAGCACGCGGCGGATATGCCCGGCGTCGACCGGCAGGGCCGGCGCGACCAGCCGGTTGCCGTAGGCGTCCTCCTCCTCGGTGTCGTCGCAGACGTCGATGTGCATGGCGCCGAAGCCCGAGGCCAGCAGCGGCCCGCTGTTGATGTCCGACCACATGCCGGTGCGGCGGCGCCAGCAATGCAGCGCGTCCTCGAAGCTGCCCATGATCGCGTAGCTGAGCGCGGTGATGCGCGCCGGGATCCAGCCGAGCAGGTCGTCGAAGCGCGCCGCCGCCCAGCCGAACTCGATGAAGCGCTCTGTGCGGTGCCCCCACAGCCGGTCCTGGATCGAGGCCATGCGCTGCAGCACCGCGCCCATCGGCCCCAGCACGATGAACCAGAAGATCGGCGCGATGACCAGTGCGTTGCCCTGCTTCAGCACCGCCTCGACCGTGGCGCGCGCCACGCCGGCGTCGGTACGATCGGCGGTCTCCTTGCCGGTCAGCTCGCGCAAGTGCGCGGCGGCCTCGGCGGAATCGCCGTTCTCGAGCGCGGCCGACACCGCCTGCGCCGCGGCGCCGAGCCGATAGAGATCGATGCACAGATAGAGCACGAACACGCCGAACAGGAACTGCAGCACTCCGACGATCTGGCCCAGCACCCACCAGGCCAGCCACACCCCGGCCACCATCGGCACGGTGGCGACGAATACCGCCGCCAGGCCCTGGGCGCGGGTGCCGCCGTTGAAGCGCTGCTCGATGGATTCCGCCCAGTCGCTGTACCAGGACCAGAGCGGATAGCCGCCGCGCTCCGACACCAGGCGATCGAGCAGGACGGCAAGCAGCACACTGAGGAGAATCTGAATCATGTCGGCGTGGACGTGCCTGGCGTTGTGGACGGTGCCTAACTGTACCGGGCCGGCGACCCGCGACGCAAGATGGAAACTCCACCTCAGAGCGACGCGCGGTAGCGCGACCAGTCGAAATGCGGCCCGGGATCGGTCTTGCGCCCGGGCGCGATATCGGCATGGCCGTAGATGCGCCGCTCGCTGAGCGCCGGGTAGGCGCGCATCAGCGCGCGGGTCACGGCCGCCAGCGTCGCATATTGGACCGGCTCGAACGGAACCTCATCGCTGCCCTCCAGCTCGATGCCTATGGAGAAATCGTTGACCCGCTCACGACCCTCGCAACATGAGGCTCCGGCATGCCAGGCGCGTTCACCGAACGGCACGAACTGCAACAGCCCGCCGTCGCGACGGATCAGCAGGTGCGACGACACCTTGAGCCCGTCGATCCCGCGGTAGGCCGGATGGCTGGTGAAGTCCAGCGTGTTGCTGAACAGCCGTTCGATGGCATCACCGCCGAATTCGCCGGGCGGCAGGCTGATGGCATGGATCACCAGCACCTCCGGCGCCGTGCCCGGCGGGCGGTCATCGCAATTCGGCGACGGCACGAAGCGCGCCTCGCGCAGCCGTCCGGCGGCAATGTCGACATAGAGCTCGGCCGGCGTCATCGCGCGGCGTCGCCCCGGACTGAGGGCATGCCGTTATAGTACTTTGAAATCATATAGTTAAGTTATCCTCCGCCGCATCGCCCCGGGCGCTGACGATCCGGCTTGCGAAAAGGCACCGATATGCAAAACTTAAAGTAATTATTTTATAGTAAGATAGCTGAGTTTCGTCATATCCGAGTTTAATCTCAATGGCATGGGCCGCAATGCCCGGACCGGCGCTAGTGAGGGAGCCAGACATGAAACGACGTAATAATGGGCTGTGGGTCGCGCTGCTGTCGCTGATTCTAATAATAGGTAGCCACGCACCGGCGGCCATGGCCTATGAAGACGGCGACGACGCGTCGATTCTTCTCGACTTGGCGTTCCTGCGGCCGCTCGGTCTGGTCGCCACCGTCGGCGGCACCGTGATCTTCGTCGCCTCGCTGCCGATCTCGATCGGCACCTGGAGCATGCGCAAGACCTTCAACGCCATGGTGCGCCGCCCGGCCTCCTATACCTTCGTGCGCGATCTCGGCGACCCGAGCTGAGCCGAGCCGGCCGATATCGCACCTGAACGCTTCCGGGGCCATGGGCCCCGGAAGCGCTTCAGAGGCGCTGCGCCAGAATCGCGACAATCTCCGCGTCCTCCAGCACGATCGGATTGGTCTTCATGCTGCTGCCGCGGCAACCTGCGACAACGGCGGGAAAATCGCGCTCACCGATGCCGTAGTCGCACAGCCGCGGCAACGCCAGGCGCCGTGTCCAGTCCTCCAGGATCTCCACCAGCGCGGCACGCGCCTGCGCGTCGTCGTCGATCGCGCGTCCGCTGAACAGACGGCCGATCGCCGCATATTTCTTCAAGGACGCATGTCCCGGCACGCGCGCCTCGAGTGCGCGGATGTTCATGGCCGTGGCGGCCGCCACCAGCGTGCCGCAGACCACCCCGTGTGGAATCGGAAAATACGCCCCGAGCGGCGACGCCAGGCCGTGCACCGAACCCAGGCCGACCTGGGCGAGCGTGATACCCGACAGCAGCGCCGCATAGGCCATGGCGGATCGCGCCGCGGCCGCGGCCGCCCCGCCCTCGTACCAGGGCAACAATCCGGCGCGCGCCGCCGTGAGGCCGCTCAAGGCGAGCGCATCGCTGAACGGGTTGGCCTTGGCCGAGACGTAGGATTCGAGCAGCTGCGTCAAGGCATCCATGCCGTTGGCGGCGATCAGGGGCGGCGGGCAGGACGCGAGCAGCGCCGGATCGACCAGCGCGACGCGCGGCACCAGCAGCTCGTGGCGGAATGATTTCTTGAAGCCGCCGGTGCCCTGCACGCTCAGGACCGCGTTCTTGGTGGCCTCGCTGCCGGTGCCGGCCGTGGTCGGCACGGCAATGAACGGCGTCGCGGGCCCCTGGTAGGGCAACTCCGGGCCAACGCCCTCGAGATGATCCATGACGGAGTTACCGTGCGGCAGCAGGCCGGCGATCGCCTTGGCCGCATCCAGCACGCTGCCACCGCCGATCGCGAGCACCACTTCGATGCCCGCGCCGCGGAACGCGCGCACCGCGTCGTCCACGAGTTGCGGCGACGGCTCGGCGTCGACGCGAAATTCCTGGAAGCTCAATCCATGTTGCGCGAGGCCGTCCAGCAGGGTCGCCCAGTGTGACGTGCCGCAAAACGACTTTCCTCCCGTTACCAGCAGCACCCGCCTGCCGTGCTCCGCGGCCAGACCCGGCGCCTGGCCGAGGCTGCCCTCACCGAAGACGATGGCCGGCAACCGCGATATCGAGAAGGCCGGGATCACCACGCGTTCATCCGGCGGGAAAAAGCCCGCGGTGAGGATGCCCCTGGCGCGGCGACGCCATCCACGGCGCGACCGCGTCGCGCCAGGCGGCGTAATGCGGCGTCTGCTTGTGCGCCGCGGCGTCCTCGGCGCTGGCATAGGCCTCGTAGAGAACGAAGCGCGTCGGATCGTCCGGCGACTGCAGCACATCGAAGCGCCGGTTCCCCGGCTCGCGCACCGACGCCAGATGATTGGCGTGCGTCGCGGCGATGAAATCCTCGACATGCTGCGGCTTTACGTGGACGTGCACCAGAGTCACCTGCATAGCGCCTCCTCACGAAGGTCACAATGTAACGTAAGACCGACGACGATCCACCGGCAGACACCATCGCCCCGCGCCCCAAGACGGCACGAGGCGCAGGGGGACCAGGCGGACGGAGTTGGATTTTCTGGTGCCGGTGCGCAGACTCGAACTGCGGACCTACTGATTACGAATCAGTTGCTCTACCAACTGAGCTACACCGGCGAATGGGCGGAAAGTATAGGGGTTTTGCGAAGGGGCGACAACAAACGCGCGATCAGGTACTGCGGTCCGCGGCGTGGCGCAGGCGCACGATCACGTCCACGCCTTCCATCTGCGCGCCCTCGGGCAGCGGCGGCAGGCCGGAGATGTCGACGCCCTGGGCGTCGATGTCGGTGAGCGCGCCGGTGGCGACATCGTAAAAGTGGTAGTGCGGCGCCATGTTCGGGTCGTAGAACACCCGGGTCGGATCCACGATCACCTGGCGGATCAGGCCGCGCTCGGCGAGCAGGCCGAGCGTGTTGTAGACGGTTGCCTTCGAGACCTTGCCCTGGCCGGTATTGACCAGATCGAACACCTCCTCGGCGGAGTAATGCCCGCCCCGCGAGAACAGGGCATGGGCAATCTCCACGCGCTGGGTCGTCGGGTTGACGCCGCGCTCGCGCAGCAGGGCGACGATTTCGTCTTTGGAGTAGGTCTTCATCATCACGCCGGAACTGCCTTCTGCTTGAACACTTAGACTGAGTATAGGATGAGCGAGGAGGCTTGTCCAAAATGGGCCGGCTGTCAGTGCAGCGCATACGGGGCGGGATCGAAGGTCGGCGGCCGCCCCAACATGAGATCGGCCGCCAGGCGCGCCGACGCCGGCCCCATAACGATGCCGTTGCGGAAATGGCCGGCGCAGACAAATAGCCCTGAAATACCAGGGTGTTCACCGATAAACGGCACACCCTGGGGCGATCCGGGGCGCAACCCGGCCCATTGGCGCAGCACCGGATACTTGTTAAGGAGCGGCAACAACTCAAGGGCTGCCGTTTGTAGCTCCCGACGGGCACTCTCGGTTGGTGTGAGGTCGAAGCCGGCGTCCTCGAAGGTACTGCCGACCAGCACATGACCGTCGCGGCGCGGGATCAAATAATGATAATCCTTAAGCAGGATATGGGAAAACACGGGCTGCGGAAGTCGATAAAGAATCATCTGACCGCGAACCGGACGTATCGGCAGCTGGACACCCACCGCTGCCAATAAGTCGCCGCTCCAGGCACCGCCCGCCACCAGGCACCGATCGGTCGAAATCTCGGAATCCACGACGCATAAGCCGGATATCCTCCTATTCCGCACGATCACACTATTTACTGTTGTATTTTCACGAATTTCGACACCCATTTGAAGAAGTTTTTCCCTCAGCGCGACCAACAGCCTAGGGTTTCGGATCTGCGCCACGTCCTCGATCAAAATGACGGAACCAGGAACGGCACCGACTTCCGGTTCCAATGCCGCGAGTTGTTCGGATGTCAGAATTTTAGCTGCTTTTCCATGATTTTCGCACCAAGTTCTAGCCGATATCACATCGCTCTCACCGATTACCAACAGCCCTGAGCGGGTCCACTCCGGATCGGTACCGGTGGACGCCCGAAGGCTGCCGGCCAGCTCCGGATAGCGTTCCTGGCCCCAGGTGGCCAGGACATTAACGGCAGGCGGATATCGCCACGGATACAGCGGCGAAAGAATTCCACCGCCGGCCCATGATGCACCGCGGCCCACCTGCCCACGGTCCAGAACAATGACCTCCTTCCCGGCCTGACGGAGCTCGTACGCGCACAACAGGCCGATCAGCCCGCCACCGATCACATACCAGGGATTAGCCATTCAGGCCGCGACGCTCGCAGTTCGATATTGATAATCCGGCCGATTATACGTCGAGCAGCCGATTATCATGTTTTCGCTGGTTCTCCATATTTACCGTTCATCTATATAAATATACCGTTTGTCGATACTGAATATTTATTATTGAACCGTTTATCTGCCATATTACTCCGTTAGTGCATTTACATTAGAATTCTTTAATTATCTAAAATTTCGAGAGGTGACCCGGTCAACAATGCCACATGCGATTGCTCGCCGGCGGAGTTAGGTTAGACTTATCTCCAGAACGAGAAGAAATCCCACGAAATATGGGGCCTGAGGACAATGCCATGAGCAGTCCAAGATCAAGAATCGGCCTGGGAGGGCAAAATTTTGCTATCGAAAGCGATTTTTTTGTCGGCCAGAAAATACCGTTCGTCTGGAAAAAAGATCCGTTCATTATACCGTTCATCTGTATGAAACAACCGTTGGTCTGCATGCGCGGTTTTACCCTGATTGAATTGATTGTCACGCTGGCTGTGGCGGCGATTCTCGTCACGGCAGCGGTACCGGCCCTGCGGACCTTCGTTCAGAACAGCCGCATCACCACCCAGACCAACGATGTTCTGGGCGACATCAACTTCGCCCGCAGCGAAGCCATCCGGCGGGGGCAGAATGTCGAGGTCTGCACCTCGACCAACGGCACCAGCTGCAACGGCGCCGGAGTCTGGACCACGGGGAGGCTGATCTGGACCGATGCCGACAATAACGGCAGCCTCGACGCCACCGAGGCCCTGCGCTATCGCGAGGCCGTCAGCGGCAGCACCAATGCCCTGATCGTGGCCGCCGGCGGCGCGACCGATCCGATCATTTTCAATCGCACCGGCATGGTTGCTGTCTGCTCGCCGATTGCGGCGACTGACGCCTGTTTCCGATTCTCGGTGTGCGACGACCGCGGCGCGAGTTACGGCCGCAACGTCTCGATCAACCGTATCGGCCAGGCACGCGTCGAAACACCCTCCTCTTGTCCGTGAAGCGTCCGGGGATCGCTATGCATCTTACGCCAGACACATCGACATCCGTTCCGAAGACCTGCCAGCGCGGGTTCAGCCTGATTGAAGTGCTGGTCGCGTTGCTGATCCTGTCGATCGGTATTCTGGGGCTCGCGGCGCTCCAGACGTTCAGCCTGCGGTTCAATTCGCAGTCCTATACACGCACCCAGGCGACGATCCTGATCAACGACATGTTCGATCGCATGCGCACCAATGTCGATGGCCTGGCGACCTACAACGCAGTCGCGCCCGCCACGCCCGCGTCGGGTTACGCAACGTCCTGTTTCCCGGCGTCATGCGCAACGCCGGCCGATATCGCCAACTACCACATTGCCCAGTGGAAGGCTTTGATCGTGGCACCCGGCATGCTTCCGGGCGGCCAGGGCGGAATTGCAAGGAACGGTTCGATGTATACCGTGACGATCACCTGGGTTGAAAACAACATCACCATGACCCAGTCGGTCACCGCCCTCGTTCTCTAGCCTCGATCCCTAAAGGATTGCGCCATGAAAACACCACCCGACAAACCGAACTCCGCACTTCCGGCCCCACATCGCGCCGGAAGGGTGTGCGTGGTGCGCGCCGCCGGCGCAACGGCGGGCTCGACGTCGAGCGGTTTCTCCCTCGTGGAGCTGATGATCGCGCTGCTGATCGGCCTGATCATCATGGCGGCCGTGGTGCAGATCTTCTCGGCCAGCCGCGCCACCTACCAGCTCGACGAAGGCCTGGCGCGGCTCCAGGAGAACGGCCGCTTCGCCATGGAATTCATCACCCGCGACCTGCGGAATTCCGCCATGGCCGGCTGCAAGCGCAAGGGGTTCGACGACGAAGAAGGCTTTTACAACAACCTGGATAACTCCGGGGGCGTTGCGGACTGGAGCAACTTCGCCGGCATCAGCGGCTCGGAGTATATCGGCACCGGCTTCGGCAACACCCCCTTTGCCTTGACCGCCACCAGCAACGCCACCGGCGGCTGGTCGCCGGCGTTCGACTCCCTGCTTGTTCTGGGCAGCGACACCGGCGGTCCCGGCGCGCTGCCGGGCTCCGACGTGCTGATTGTGCGTCAACTGTCGGGCGTGCCGATGGGACTGCAGAACCCGCCGCACGACAACACCACGGTGTTCCTCGATCCGGCGTTCGCCAATCGCGTGAAGAAGGGCCAGATTGTGGCGATCACGGACTGCAAGCGGACTTCGGTGTTCCAGGTCACCGACGTCGCCGGTGCCGGCACCGAGCTGGCGCACGCTGCCGGCGCCGGCGACCCGGGCAACGCCTGCGGGACCTGGGACACCGACACCGCATGCAAAATGGGGCAGTCCCTGGGCCCGAGCGCCGAGCTCCAGACCTTCGAGACCTTCGCTTATTACGTTGCGATGGGCACCAGCGGGCGACCGGCGCTGTACCGCGCCTACCTGGAGGTCGACACAGGCGACGGCGAGAGCTTTCCGCGCGGTGAAGAGCTGGTGGAAGGGGTGGAAAACATGCAGATCGTCTACGGCGTCGACACCAATACCGGGTCGACCCTCGACGGCCGCGCCGACGCCTTCATGACCGCCGACCAGGTCGAGACCGCCGGCCTGTGGCCGCGCGTGGTGAGCATCCAGATCAGCCTGCTGGTCGCGTCGCGGAACGTCAGTGGCACCGCCACCGACGTGACCTCACGCGACGAGAACACCTACGTCATGGGCGGCGACCTGATGAGCGCCAACCGCATCACCGTCGATCCGACGGACGATTTCGCCCGGCGGCGTGTATTCACGTCGACGATCGTATTACGCAATCGGGGAGTTTGACCGTCATGAACATCATCACCCGCCAGCCGTACGGCATTGTTGTCGGGGTCGTCACCTCCGGCGAGTGCCGCCGATCCGCGGAGCGCGGCGCGACGCTGTTCGTCGCGCTGATGTTCATGCTGATCCTCACCATCTTCGGCGTCACCGCGGTCACCACCAGCACGCTCCAGGAAAAGATGTCGGCCAACCTCAAGGATCAGCAGATGGCCTTCCAGAGCGCCGAAACCGCGCTGCGCGAGGCCGAGGCCCGGCTGGGCTCGCTGACCGAGCCGCCGCCGGTGATCACCGGTGCGTTGGTGGACGGCAGCAATGCGGTGTGGCCGCAAACCGCCGTGGATCTGACCGCATCGAGCTTCGACCACCAATGGTGGGATGACAACGCCTATACCGCCACTCCGGATCCGTATTCCAAGGGTGCCTTCTACGTCATCGAGGAGCGCGGCCAGGTGCCGCTCACCAACGTCATCGGCATCGGCCCGGAACGGACGACGATCTACTACTACCGCGTGAGCGCCTACGGCGCGGGCGTCACCGGGCTGTCGAGCTCCGTGGCGCAGGCAACATTCGTAAGGCTGTTCTAAAGACACCGGACAATGAAACAAAATCGAGTTGGCCACAACGTGGCATTGGAGTGCACCATGTCGCAGACGCAACGAATGAAAAAGATGCAGATCGCACTGACGCTGGCCGCATTCCTGGCCGTGACCGCCCAGTCGCCAACTGCGACGGCCGCGCTGCTGAGCCTCGCCGACAGCCCGATCTTCCTGCTGACGTCGGTCGAGCCCAACATCATGCTCACCTTCGACGATTCCGGCAGCATGTCCTGGGGTTATGCGCCGGACAGCCTGGACGACGGCGTCAACTTCAATCCGTCGACCGGGACGAACAACATCAATCTGCGCAGCGTCTATCGGGGCTGTTCGAGCCGGGTCAATACCATCTACTACAATCCCGCGGTCACCTACTCGCCGCCCGTGCGCGACGACGGCACGAGCTATCCGAACGCCTCCTTCACCGCGGCCTGGATGAACGGCTACAACACGACCACCGGCAGCGCCGTGAACCTCAACACCAGCTACCGGATGACCTGGACCACCAACACCTCGAGCACCAATTCCACCGGCACATCCGCCGGTACCATCGCCGCGTGCGGCACCGGAACCACCAGCGGCCAGCAGGCGTATTATTTCGTGTTCGACACCACGCTGGCCGGCACCGGCAGCGGCGCGCTGGTGTGCCCGAACCCGGCGGACGACCGCTACGACGGCTGTTACCGGCGGGTGAACGTCGCCAGCACCTCGGCCGAGGCCCAGAACTTCGCCAACTGGTACCAGTACTATCGCACCCGCGTCCTGCTGGCCAAGACCGCGGCCGGCCGCGCCTTCCTCAATCTGAGCGACAACGTGCGCCTCGGCTATCAGCGTCTCAACACCTGTAACAGCGCGTTCGGCACCGCCCCGTCGGGCACCTGCCCCGGCACGGTCGTCACAAAGTACGACACCACCGGCCGCAGCACCTTCTTCACTTGGCTGTACAATTCCGGCGCCCAATCGGGTACGCCCTTGATTCCGGCCACCGTCCGCGCCGGCACTTACCTGTCCACCAGCAACTCCCACAGCCCCTGGGCCCAGGATCCGGGCAACAGCATCGGCACCGAATACTCCTGCCGCCAGAACTTCCACATCGCCTTCACCGACGGTTACTGGAACAGCGGCGGCGGCGTCGGCGGCAACCGCGACAACAGCTCGGTAACTTTCCCGAACCACGCCGACACGGCGCTCTACAATCCCGGAACCTACAATCCCGCCGGCTTGCCGGCGACCCGGCGCATCTATCCCGACGCCAATTCCGACTTCCTGGCCGACAACGCCTTCTATTACTGGTCGCGTGACGCACGTAATGATCTGGACAACGATGTGCCGCAATACATCGTCGAACGCACCGGAACCAACGACGAGCAGTTCTACCATCCGGAGAACGACCCGGCCACCTGGCAGCACCTGGTGAACTTCACGGTGGGCCTGGGGCTGCCCGGCATTCTCACCTATTCCGCCGATCAGACCGTCGACGACTACAAGAGCCTGCTCGACGGCAGCAAGACCTGGCCGACCGGATCGGCCTCTTTTGACGGGCCACACAAGACCGACGACCTCTGGCACGCCGCCGTCAACAGCCGCGGCCGCTACTTCAGCGCGGCCAACCCGAACGAGCTGGTCGACGCCTTCACCCAGGTGCTGAACGCGATCTCGGCACGCAACGGTTCGGGCGCGGCGCTGGCGGCGAACGCCGGCTCGGTGGGCACCAACACGCAGATCTACCAGGCGCGCTTCAACAGCAGTGACTGGACCGGTAGCCTGTATGCGGTCAGCCTGGACCTCGACGGCAATCCCGTGCAGCCGCCGCTGTGGGACGCCGCCATCAAGCTGAGCGGCGACAACAGCACGGCCGGCCAGCACTTCAACACCGGACGCGAGATCATCACCTTCCACTCCGGTACGCGCCAGGGCGAGCCGTTCCGCTGGGGTAACATCAGCGCCGCCCAGCAGACCGAGCTGAACAAGACCCCGACGGGCACCGCCGATACCGAGGGCCCGGACCGGCTGAACTACCTGCGCGGCGAGACCGTCAACGAGGGCACCGGCAACAACTATCGGG
>DASWHF010000100.1:0-27414 GCA_036393295.1 Acidiferrobacterales bacterium | reverse complement strand
CTTGCTGCAACGAGGGTGGACCGATTATTAACTGTAGTGTCGTTCCCTGGCAAGCCTGAAAGGTCGCCGTGCCCGCGATCGGCGACGCAGACCGACGAACGGAGCCGGTTCCGGTCAAAAAGCGTAAAAATGCCCGACGCTCAGAAGCGACGGCCGATCGCCCGGCGCGCACGACCCGACCGGGGCATCCGGCGCAGTGCCGGCGAGCGAAACGCCGGGCAAGCCGGCGAAATCCGGATTACACTATACAAACAAGGCCTTTTCTGCGATAAATAGCGCGGTTTGTCAGATATCCTCTGTCGGCCTTAAGGTCCCGGAGGATCGGATCGGAAGGGTTGATCGTGTACTCACTGAACCAGCAAGTCTTAAGGACCGACATCTCCGGCATGCCGCTCGAGTGGATCGATTTCCAGGACGCGGTGCGTATCTATCATCTCGGTCAGGTCGCCTACACCTGCGGGGTGCCGCTGTACCACATCCACGGCGGCTACAATGCAATCACCGGCCTGCGCAGCGTGATCGAGGTCAATTCGATCATCGCCACGACCGGTGACCACCACGCCTTCGTCAAGGCGCGCGAGCACTACACCCCGCCGCTCAGCAATCCGGCGCTGTTTGCGCGCGATGCCCATTTGTGCCTGTACTGCGGCCAGCCGTTCCACGCGCGCGACCTGTCGCGCGACCATGTGACGCCCTTGAGCCGCGGCGGCACCGATTCCTGGAACAACGTCGTCACCGCCTGCAAGCGCTGCAACAACCACAAGGCCGGCAGCCATCCGGAGGAGGCCGGTATGACGCTGCTCGCCGTGCCGTTCACGCCGACCCATGCCGAGTACGTCTACCTGCAGGGCAAGCGCGTGCTCGCCGACCAGATGGAATTCCTGCGTGCGCATTTCCCGCGCACCAGCCCTCTGCACAAGCGGCTGGCGAAGCTCAGCTGACACCGCGCGACGCGGCCGCCGGTATGCCCCGGCCCCCTGCCCATGCGACACCCGGCGCCGGGTTCCGGCGCAACCGGCCGCTCAAGGCGATGCTCGCCTGGCTGGCGCTGGTGTGGGGATGGGCTGCCTGGGCGCCGGTCGACCGCTTCGACTGGCTGCTGGAAAATTTGCTGGTGTTGATCTACGGCGCGATCCTGATCGCGACCTACCGGCGGTTTCCCTTTTCGAACCTGTCGTACCTGTTGTTCACGGTATTTTTGACCTTGCACCTCGTCGGTTCGCACTACACCTACTCGCAAACGCCGGTCGGATTCTGGCTGCGCGATTCGTTCGATCTCGCGCGCAATCACTACGACCGTATCGTGCACTTCTCCTACGGCCTGCTGATCGCTTATCCGTTCCGGGAGATCCTGCTGCGCGCCGCGGGTGTCGCGCGCGCCTGGGTGACGCCGCTCGCAGTGGTGACGGTGCTGGCGTTTAGCGCCGCTTTCGAGCTCATCGAGGCCGGCATTGCCGTGCTGGTGAGCCCGGAGCTGGGCGACGCTTACCTCGGCACTCAGGGCGATATCTGGGACGCGCAATGGGACATGGGGCTTGCTACTTTCGGCGCCGTGCTGGCCATGGCCCTGCGGGCGGTCACGTCGTCCGCCCGGCCGTAGCCGCGGCGATCGCGCTCCTCCGGCACGCGGTCGGGAACGGCGATGCAAAAGGAAAACCCGCCGGATGGCGGGTTTTCGGGTTGACGCGAACTGCGCCGGTCAGGCCGGTGCCGGCACCAGCGTGCAGCCGCGCAGTTTGTGGGCGAAATCGCGTAGCGCCTGGATACCGGTGGCCTCGGCCTCGCGGCACCAGTCCTGGAGCGCGCGCAGCAGATGCTCCTGGGTGGTCGCCGAGCGCTGCCAGATGTCCTGCAGCTTCTGCTTCATGTGGTACACCGTATTGAGATCCTGGTAGCGCTTGAGAGCGCGCTGCAGCCAGTCGCGGCCGGCCTCGTCGAGCAGCTTCGCCTCGCGCACCATCAGGCGCTTGGCGCGCTTGAGCAGCCTCCAGCTCTCGCGGTCGCGGCGGTCGACCTTCTTCAGTTCCTCGCGGTACACGCTCTTCATCACCTCGCGCGCGAACTGCGCCATGAGCTGAAAGCGGTTGGCGACGACAGCCCGCACGGTATCCAGGTCAATGTGCTGCTTGGCCTGATCGAAGGTCAATTCGGGCGGGATCTTCTTGACGCGCGCGAGGCCCGCCATCTCCAGCAGCCGGATGTACATCCAGCCGATGTCGAACTCCCACCACTTGGACGACAGCTTGGCCGAGCTGGCGAAGGTGTGATGGTTGTTGTGCAGCTCCTCGCCGCCGATCAGGATGCCCCAGGGGACGATGTTGCGCGAGGCGTCGCCGACCTCGTAGTTGCGGTAGCCGAAGTAATGACCGATGCCATTGATCACGCCCGCCGCCCAGAACGGGATCCAGGCGATCTGGGTCAGCCAGATGAGCGTCCCGGCGACCGCGCCGAACAGCGTG
Organism: Acidiferrobacterales bacterium; assembly: GCA_036393295.1. Classification (GTDB taxonomy): domain Bacteria; phylum Pseudomonadota; class Gammaproteobacteria; order Acidiferrobacterales; family UBA6901; genus DASWHF01. The sequence goes on along the minus strand of DASWHF010000100.1, from coordinate 24,955 downwards.
AGGTCGATGGCCAGCATCAGCAACAGCCCGAGCGAGCTGTGGCCGGTATAGAGCTTGCGCTCGATCCAGTCGTCGGGGGTGCCGTGGCCGTATTTCTGCAGGGTCTCGGCGTTGCGCGTCTCGTGGTGATAGAGCGTCACGCCCAGCCACAGCACCTTGTTGATGCCGTGCTGCTGCGGGCTGTGCGGGTCGTCGGGGGTCTCGACCTTGGCGTGGTGCTTGCGGTGGATCGCCGCCCATTCCTTGGTCACCATGCTGGTGGTGAGCCACAGCCAGAAGCGGAAGAAATGACTGACGATCGGGTGCAGGTCGAGGGCGCGGTGCGCCTGATGGCGGTGGAGGAAGATCGTGACGCCGGCGATGGTGACGTGGGTCAGGGCCAGGGCGACGATGACGTAGCCCCACCAGGGCAGTTGAATCAGGCCGTCAAAAAACATGGATGCGGGTGTACTCCTGTCGAATGGCAAGGAAAAATACCGGAAGGCGGTGCGGCGAACTCACGGCGACAGTATAGCCGAAAGCGAGCGGAAAGCCCCGCGCCGGAATCGCGGTTAACGGCTCGGAACGACTACCGCATGCTGCTAGGTGCCTCATTCGGCTGGCTTTTTTCGCCCGGTCGGGGAGATAATCCCGGTTCGTGTTCGTGTAGCCCAATGAGACCTTGAGCATGCCGGCAAGTTCAGCGCCCACCCGCCCGGCGCGGGTACCGCAATGACGGGCAACCGGCCGGTGACGCCGGCGCTGACCGTCGATGTCGTGATCGAGCTGACCGACCGGCCCGGCCGGCCGGTCGTGCTGATCGAGCGCCGCAACCCGCCGCCGGGTTGGGCGCTGCCCGGCGGATTCGTGGACGTCGGCGAGAGCCTGGAGCAGGCGGCGGTGCGCGAGGCCCGCGAGGAGACCGGCCTCGACGTCCGGCTCACGGCGCTGCTCGGCTGCTATTCCGATCCGGCGCGCGACCCGCGCGGCCACACCGCCTCGGCGGTCTACGTCGGCGAGGCGCGCGGCGCGCCCGTGGCACAGGACGATGCCCGGGCCGTGCGGGTCTGCGCGATCGACGCGCTGCCGGCACGGCTCGCCTTCGATCACGCCCGCATCCTGGCCGACTATCTCAGGTTTCGGGCGACCGGGGCGCGTCCCGCTCCGGCATCTGCTTGATGTGCAGATCGCGCTGCGGAAACGGGATGGTGATGCCGGCCGCCCGGAAGTCGCGGAAGATGCGCCGGTAGACGTCGGAGCGCACGTTGTTCACGCCGTTCTCCGGGTCGTTCACCCACAGCCTGAGTTCCAACTCGATGCCGTTGTCGCCGAAGCCCATGAGCCGCCCCACCGGCGGCGGATCGGTCAGCACCCGCGCGGTGTCGCGCGCCGCGCGCTCCATGATCTCGAGCGCCCGGTCGGGGTCGTCGGCGTAGCTGATCGCGACCGGCAGCCGGAAGCGGATATGGCGGTCGGCGTAGGACCAGTTGGTGATCTCGGTGGTCAGCAGGTTCTCGTTCGGGATCAGGATATCCATGCCGTCGCGGTTGCGCACGACGATGTGGCGGGCGTGCAGCGCCTGCACCACGCCGAAGGTGTTGCCGGTGCTGATCACGTCGCCCGGACGGATCGAGCCCTCGAAGCTGAGAATAATGCCGCTGACGAAGTTGCTCACGATGCGCTGCATGCCGAGGCCCAGACCCACGCCGAGCGCGCCGCCGAACACCGCCAGCGCCGTGAGATCGATGCCGGCGGTGACCATGGCGATGAGCACCGCCAGCACCAGCAGCAGGAACTTGGTGAGCTTGCTCAGGGCCACCTTGACGCTCTCGTCCAGCGCCTGGCTGCGCGACAGCTGCCAGCCGATCGCGGTCGCGATCCACAGCGCCGCCAGCACCAGCAGCGCGCTCGACAGCAGGAAGCTCACGATGGTGTAGAGCGACACCCGGGTGGTGCCGAAGACCACGGCGTACTCATTGAGCGTCTCGATGACCGCCGGCAGCCAGCCAAGGATGTGCAGCGCCACCAGCACCCAGACGGTGGTGGTGATCGCCCCCTCCCAGGCCTTGAGCCGGCTGCCCGGGCTGAAGCTGTGGCGCAGCACGAACACCGCCATGCGGATCAGGGTCAGGGCCCCGACCAGCAGCAGCGCGTAGTTCAGGATGACCGTGTCGATCCGGCCCGCCTGGCGCAGCAGGGCATCGCCGGCCAGCAGCCACAGCCACCAGGCGAGCGGGACGGTGACCAGCACCCCGGTGCGCATCGCCATGCGCCGCAGTCCCTTCATGACGCCGGGCTGGATCACCGGTTGCAGGCGGCGCTGGATGACCTGCCCGACCAACAGCGCGGCCAGCAACCCGCTCACGATCACGCCGACCTGCCACCAGGTGGCGGGCAGCATCAGGTAGGCGACGACCTCCCGGGAGGTCGGCAGCAGGGCAAGCAGCTCATCCATCGGGCACGGGTCTCGCTCGAGCGGAGTGGGGCAGGAACGCCCGCAGGATAATCAGTTTGCCGGACAAAAAAAAGAGCCCGCTTGCGCGGGCTGGGTAGTCATAAGCGGAGGCGCGCCATCCTGGCGCGCAAGGCAGCATGGGTCGAAGGCAAAAAAAGAGCCCGCTTGCGCGGGCTGGAAGAGAGGAGAAGTAAATAAGGTCAAATTACGGCTTGATATACACATACCCCTGCTGCTGCAGCTTGGCCAGCTCCGCCACGCCGCTTGGCACGATGTCTTTCTCCGACACCTCGAACAGGTCTTTCTTGTAGTCGATCTTCTTGCCCTTGAGGGTGTTCTGGCACACCGCAAAGCCCACGTGCTGGGTCTTCAGGTTGATGACCTTGCTCTGCATGTCCATGTCGCTGTTGGCCAGCTTCAGCAGCTCCAGGCCGTTGCCGTGCATCACGACCTTGATCTCGATGTTGTCCTTGCCGACCGCGTTGATGTGGTTCTGGATGTTGCCGAGCGCCGCCTTCAGCAGGGCCGGGTCGTTGTAATTGACGTGGTAGACGACCTTCTGCTTGGCGTAGTCGCCGGCCTGCGCCAGGCCGGCGCCGAGGCCAAGCAGCGCAATGGGGAGCAGTACGAGCAGCTTCTTCATGACGATCTCCTAATCAGTGCAGCGTAGGGTTATGGTTTGAGTATTGTCCGGTCAGACCTGGATGTACAACCAGCCCTGTTGCTGGCGCTGGATGATCTGAGCCACGCCCGAGTCTATCACGATGGTGCCCGGCAGCAGGTGCATGTCGATCCCGTGGGCACTCAGGCGTTCGATCGTGTTCTGGCAGGCGGCGAACACCAGGTTCGGGTAACGCGCGCGCATGGCCTGCACGCGTTCGGCGTACGGCGAGGTCTGGGCGCGCAGCAGGTTCAGCCCGTCGCCGTTGGTGATGATCTCGACGCGCGCCGGCTGCCCGGTCTCGCCGTACAGCTTGAGCAGGCCTTCGGCCTCGTCCAGGACTTCCTTCATGCGCGCCACGTTGCCGCTGTTCAGGTGAAACAGCACCTTGATCTCGCGGGCGTCGGCGCTCACGATCGGCAGGGCGCGGTCGCCGCCGCCGGCGATCGCCTGCCTGTCCTGCGACGGCGTCGGCGCATGGTACTGCAGCCAGCTCACGAGCAGCCCGAGCCCGAGCAGCAGGCTCGCGGCGGCGGTGCGCACGAAATTGCCGCTCTGCGCCGGGCGCGTCTGGGACGGCGGCGCCGGCGGGTGCTTGTAGGCCAGCTGCACCAGGTCGCGCAGCTTGCGCAGCTCGCAGACCCGGCGGTTCACCGCCTCGTCCTGGTTGATCATCGCGTAGGCCCGGCTCTTCTCGTCCGTCGAGAGCTGGTCGTCCACGAAGGAATTCAGATACTCGTCTGAAAACCGTTCAAATTCGTTGGTGCTCATTTAATCCTCCGGATCTGGGGTCCCTGTGCATCCGGCGCCTTGCCGAATTCACGCAGTAACTGTGACTTCATCGCGTTGCGCGCGCGGCACAGGCGGCTCATGACCGTGCCGATGGGTACGTCCAATATCGCGGCGACCTCGATGTACGAAAACCCCTCCAGATCCACCAGGGTGACTACCTGGCGTTGGCCCTCCGGCAGACGTGCAACCGCCGCCCGGACCTTTTCGATGATTTGCAACTGGCTGTTCTCCGTTTCCGGCGTGCCGTCCTGGGCGAGCTCCAGCTCGTCGATGTCGTCCATATCGCGCTGGCGCCGGAAGTGATCGCGGTAACAGTTGGTCAGGATGCTGAACAACCAGGCGTCCCGCGCCTTCGGATCGCGCAACTGCGCCGATTTCTGCATGGCCTTGGTCAGGGTGTCCTGCACCAGGTCGTCCGCCAGCGCCGCGTTGTGGCACCAGGCATAGGCGACGCGATACAGGCGCGCGCGGCTCTGCTCGAGCGCGCTCTTGAGCTCCCGCGAGCGGCCAAACAATGATAAGAAGTCGATGGGGTTTGTCATTGTGTGTAAAGACGGCCCGTCAGTGGGATTTATTCCCGGCCCGGGAACTTCCTCCGTCGGTAACATTAACCATTGCTTATACGCGGCGCATCCATGCGGCAATGCTGAAGCGGTCCCGGACCGCGGGCATCACGGCATGCTCCCGGGACTGGCTCAAGAACACGGCCAGGGTGCCGGCCCGTGGGGGGATGTCGATGCGGCGCTCGTCGGGTCCGGTGGGCACGAACAGCCGCAGCTCCCCGCCGTCTCCCGGCCGCCACCTGGGATTGAGGTAAAACACGCAGCTGATCAAGCGCTTGGTATCGCCGCGGAAGGCGTCGCGGTGACGCGCATAGCCGCCGCCTGGCGGGTAGTGGGCGTAATGGCACTCGATCTCGTGCAAGCCCAGATAGAGTTCCCGGTTGAGGCGCCCGCCCAGTGCCGTGAGCGCCCGCCAGTAGATGCTCTGCGCGGCCGATAGGGCCCGCGGGTCCCACCATACAATATGGTCGCCGCGGATGTCGGTCCGAAGCTGCCGGGCGGCGCCGCGGCCCACGCCCGCGGGCCGGCTCAGGCCCCGGGCGTACTGTCGTTGAAGATCGGTCAGCAACGCCTGGGTGGCCGGGGCCGGCAGGAAATTCTCAATCCAGGCGTGGCCTTGGGCGGCGAGCGTGTCGATGAACGGGTCGAGCGCGTCCGCGTGCAGCGGCTCGGCGCGCGCGGGCGGTGGCGAACCGATGGGCGGATCGGGCGTGCGCTCCAACATGGGGTCTCAAAGCCCGGCCAGGCTCTCCAGGGTCATGACGGCGGTCTTGCCGTCCTCTAGCGTGACTATTCTGACCGGAATATTGCGTTTGTCCACGGCCAGCCAGGCAGTCAGGCTCTCCGAGTCGTCGGTGTCGACGGCCGTCGCCCACTGCACGACCAGGGTATCGAGGGGGCCGAACGCGGTCTTGAGGGTCTCGCGCCGCAGGAAGCGGTACTCGTTGACGCGGAAGCGCTTGCCGTTGTTGATCATGAGCTGCCGGGTGTCGGCGGAACGCGGCGGATCGAGCATGAGCTGGTAGAGCATGCTCGATGCGTCCTGGGCATTGTCCGGCAACGGCTCGCGGCGACCGTCGGCGTAGGTCACGGTCTGCCCGGCCCAGTCGAAGCTGGCGCTGTGGCGGTGCGGCTTGCTGGCGCCGACCCGGTACTTGAGATGTTCGAGCGGCCGCACGCGGCCGTCGTGGATCTCGAAGCGTCCCTCCTCGAACCATTCGACGCGCGTGAACATGCGTGCCATGCCCTGCGGGCGGGTACGTGCGCGGTAGTGGTAGCGGCCGTCGGATTCGCGCGTGAGCGTGCGGGTGTTGGTGCCGATTCGCATGCCGCCGTAGGTAAATCCGTAAGTCAGCGACAGGGTTTCTGGCAGCGCCGCCGGCGCCGCCGACGGTGCCTCGGTGGCACCCAGCAACAGCGCGGCGCCGGCGGTGAGCAGCGCGCGGGCGACCCGGTCGCGTGTGTGGTTCATGTCCGCTCTCCGTTCATGACGATGCCCTGTTCCGGACGGCGCACGCCGTCGAGCAGCACCCGGCCGTCGCGCACGCTGAGCCGGCCCTCGGCGAACCAGGCGATCGCCTGCGGCAGGATGCGATGCTCCTCGGCCAGCACGCGCGCGGCCAGCGTGCCCGGCGTGTCGCCCGGCCGCACCGGCACCGCGGCCTGCGCGATCACCGGCCCACCGTCGACCGCGGGGGTGACGAAATGCACGCTCGCGCCGTGGCGGGTCTCGCCGGCGGCCAGCGCCCGCGCGTGGGTGTCCAGGCCCTTGAATTTGGGCAGCAGCGAGGGATGAATGTTCATCAGGCGGCCCGCGTAGTGCCGAATGAAGTCGTCGCCGAGGATGCGCATGAAGCCGGCCAGCACGACCAGATGCGGGTCAAAGCGGTCGATGGCGCGCATCAGCGCAGTGTCGAAGCCCGGGCGGTCGGGGTAGTCGCGATGGTCGACGATCTCGGTGGCCACGCCGGCCGCGCGCGCGGTCTCGAGGCCGGCGGCGCGCGGGTTGTTGCTGATCACGGCGCTGACGCGGATCGGCAGGGTGCCGGCGTCGATGGCCGCGAGGATGGCTGCCAGATTGCTGCCGCGTCCGGAGATGAGGATCACCACCGGCATCATCCGCGGACCAGCACCTCGCTGTCGCCGCCGAACGGCACGACCTCGCCGACCACCCAGGCGGTCTCGCCGGATTCCTTCAGCAGGTCGAGCGTGTGTCCGGCATCGGCCTCGGACACCGCCAGCACCATGCCGAGCCCGCAATTGAATGTGCGGTACATCTCGGCGTCCTCGACCTTGCCGGCCTCCTGCAGCCAGTCGAAGACCGGCGGGCGCGGCCAGCGCGTCGGGTCGATCACCGCGCGCGTGCCGTGCGGCAGCACGCGCGGTACATTGCCGGGCAGGCCGCCGCCGGTGATATGGGCGATGGCGTGCACCGGTACGCTGTCGAGCAGCTTCAGGATGGGCTTCACGTAGATGCGGGTCGGCGCCAGCAGCAGCTCGCCGAGCGTGCGGCCGTCGAGGCGTTGGCCGAGCTTCGCGCGCTTGACCTTGAGTATCTTGCGGATCAGCGAATAGCCGTTGGAGTGCGGGCCGCTCGACGCGATCCCGATCAGGACGTCGCCGGCGGCGACCTGGGAACCGTCGATGATGCGCGATTTCTCGACCACGCCGACGCAGAAGCCGGCCAGGTCGTAGTCGTCGCGTGCGTACATCCCGGGCATCTCGGCGGTCTCGCCGCCGATCAGGGCGGCGCCGGCCTGGCGGCAGCCTTCGCCGATGCCGGCGATCACCGCCTCGGCGACCGGCAGCGCGAGCTTGCCGGTGGCGTAGTAGTCCAGGAAGAACAGCGGCTCGGCGCCCAGCACCACGATGTCGTTGGCGCACATCGCCACCAGGTCGATGCCGATGCTGTCGTGGCGGCCGGATTCGATCGCGAGCTTGAGCTTGGTGCCGACACCGTCGGTGCCCGAGACCAGCACCGGTTCCCGATAGCGGCCGGGCGGGATCTCGAACAGCGCGCCGAAGCCGCCCAGGCCCGCGAGTACGCCTGGGCGGTGGGTGCTGCGGGCGACCGGCTTGATGGCCTCCACCAGCGCGTCGCCGGCCTCGATATCGACCCCCGCGTCGCGATAACTCAAGGATTTGCCACGGGGTTTGTTCACGACGCCTCCGGATCTGGAGCGCTATGGTAGGGCCGCGGGTTATGGCTGTAAACCTTGACTTGGGACGGCGGCTTCGCATAGCGTGCCGGCCAGGAATGACGCCTGCGGCGTCGCGGGACCGACACCATATATATAATGAAACTCGCCCAACTCCCCAACGCGATCACCCTGTCGCGCATCGCGCTGGTGCCGGTGATGATCGTGGCGCTCAACGACCACGACTACCGGCTGGCCCTGGTGCTATTCGTCGTCGCCGGGCTGTCGGACGGGCTCGATGGCTTTTTGGCCAAGCGTTTTCACCTGCAGAGCCGGCTCGGCGGCATCCTCGACCCGCTGGCCGACAAGATCCTGCTGGTCAGCGCCTACGTGATGCTGACCGTGCTCGGGCAAATCCCGTTCTGGCTGATGCTGACGGTCGCGTTCCGCGACCTGCTGATCGTCGGCGGTTACATGGTTTACACGGTGCACAGCGGGCCGGTGCAGATGCGGCCGAGCGCGCTCAGCAAGCTCAACACCGTGGTGCAGCTCACTCTGGTCGCGCTGATCCTCGCGCAGCAGTCGTTCGGTTTCGCCGCGCCGCTCGCGGTGGAGACCCTGATCGGGCTGGTCGCCGTTACCACGGTCGCGAGCGGGGCGCATTACCTGTGGACCTGGGGCGTCATGCACGACATCGCGCCGGCGCGCAACGACACCGCGGGTGGGGCCGTGCCGGCGCGCCGGCGCGGCCGGCGCCAAACCTGATGGATGCGACGCGCAACGTCTGGTTGCTGCTGGCGGTCGCTCTCGGCGGCTACCTGTTGTACCTGCTCGCGCCGATTCTCACCCCGTTTCTGATCTCCGCCCTGCTCGCCTACGTGGCCAGTCCGCTGATCGCGCGGCTCGAGCGCGCCCGTGTGCCGCGTGCGCTTGGCGTGGCGTTGTTGTTCGTGCTGCTGCTCGGCCTGGCGCTGGCGCTGACGCTGGTGCTGGTGCCGGTCATGCAGCGCCAGATCCTGGCCTTCGCCGCCAAGCTGCCCGGTTATCTCGACTGGCTCGAGACCCGCCTCGGCCCGTGGCTGGCGAGCGTCACCGGTGACGCGGTCCCGGCGCTCGATCTCGCCGCGCTCAAGGATCAGCTGGTCGCGCACTGGCGCGAGCTCGGTGGGGTGGCCGGACGCCTGTGGGGCGGGATCGCTCAGTCGGGCGCGCGGCTGGTCGGATGGCTCGTCAATCTCGCCCTGATTCCAGTGGTGACGTTCTATCTGCTGCGCGACTGGGACCGGATCCTGGAACGGATTGCCGGCATCCTGCCGGCGCGCCTGCGCACGCCGGTGACGGCCATGGCGCGCGAGACCGACGAGGTCCTCGCCGCCTTCCTGCGCGGCCAGCTCACGGTGATGGTGGCGCTGGCCCTGATCTATTCGGTCGGGTTGTGGCTGATCGGGCTTGATCTGGCGTTGCCGATCGGGCTGTTGGCCGGTCTGGTGAGTTTCGTGCCTTATCTCGGCTTCATCATCGGCATCCTCGCCGCCGGTCTTGCCGCCCTGCTGCAGTTTCACGATGCCTTCATGCTGCTGTGGGTGGCGGCGGTGTTCGGCGTCGGCCAGGCGCTGGAGAGCACGGTGCTGACGCCCAATCTGGTCGGCGACCGCATCGGCCTGCATCCGGTCGCGGTGATCTTCGCATTGCTGGCCGGCGGCCAGCTGTTCGGTTTCTTCGGCGTGCTCCTGGCGCTGCCGGCCGCGGCCGCGATCGTCGTCTGGCTGCGGCATCTGCACCGGGGCTTAAGCGGTACGCCGCCGCGCACGCGCCGCGCACGCCCCGCGTCGCGGTCGTGATCCGCCAGCTGCCGCTGCCGCTCAAGCTGCGCGACGCGTCCTCGTTCGAGAATTTCCTGGCCGGAGACAACGCCGAGCTGCTCGCGCGCGTTCGCCGGCTGGTCGAGCCCGGTGCCGGCTTCGCCTGTTTGCTGTTGTGGGGCGAGGCGGCCGCTGGCAAGACCCATCTGCTCGAGGCCGCCTGCCGCGCGGCGCATGCCGCCGGCGGCGCGGTGCAGTACGTCCCGCTGGCGGAGCGCGCCGGGCTCGATCCGGCGCTGCTGGACGGCATCGAGCGCGCGGCGCTGGTGTGCGTCGACGATTTGCATGCCGCGGCCGGCGACCGTGTCTGGGAGGAGGCGCTGCTCGGCGTGTACGAGCGCGCGCGCGCCCACGGCGGCGCGCTGCTGCTGGCCTCGCGGCTGCCGCCGGCCGGGCTCGACGCGCTGTTGCCGGATCTGTTGACGCGGCTGCGCGCCGGCCTGGTCTACCCGCTCAAGAGCCTCGACGACGCCGGCAAGATCGCCGCGCTGCGGCTGCGCGCCCGCAATCGCGGCCTCGATCTGCCCGAGGACGTCGCGCGTTACGTATTGAGCCGTTACCCGCGCGACCTGCACGCGCTGTTCGCGCTGCTAGACCGCATCGACGACGCCTCGCTCGCGGCGCAGCGGCGTATCACGATTCCGTTCCTGCGCGAGCTGGAGAAAATCAACAATCCACTGTAGGCGGGGCTTCTAGCTCCGCTGTGCACGGAATCAGCGATCGATTCTTGCTGGGCCGCCGGCGGGGCTGGAAGCCCCGCCTACAATAATCAACAATTAAGAAACGTGCCTTTGCGCGTCTCGAAATTTGTCATCGACTCTCGCCGCCGACCCCGCCGCGGCGGCGCACGTACCAGACGGCGCTGACGAAGAAGATCGCGCACAGCAACGTCTCGATCAGCGCGTAGGGCAGGACGGCGTGCAGCGCGAGGCCGGCGGTGCGGTGCTGGTAGCTCAGCACCACGCCTTCGATGAAGTACGGCAGCAGCAGCAGGCAGGCGACGACGTAGGCGCGCGGGCGTTCGCGCAGCAGGGCGAACAGCGGTATCAGCAGCGGCACGGACTTGATCGTCAGCCAGAAGCCGGGCGGCACGTAGCCGGCCGGGGCCAGCCAGCCCTCCCAGGCGAGCGTCAGCACGACGAGGCCGAGCCAGGCCGTCAGCGTGATCCGGCCGAGCGCGCGCGTGGCGGCGTCAGGCATGCGACGGACCGCCTCCGGCCAGGCGCCGCGCGACCTCCGCCAGGCGCGCGCCGAGCGCCTGGCACAGTTCCTTCTCGTCGTCGGTGATCGGCAGGTCGTCGCGCGTGCCCGCGACGTGGCTCGCGCCGTAGGGCGTGCCACCGCCGCGCGTGCGGTTCAGGGCCGGCTCGGTGTAGGGCAGGCCGACCAGCAGCATGCCGTGATGCAGCAACGGCAGCATCATCGAGATCAAGGTGGTCTCCTGTCCGCCGTGTTGCGATGCGGTCGAGGTGAACACCGCCGCGGGCTTGCCGGCGAGCGCGCCCGGCAGCCACAGCGGGCCGGTGCCGTCGAGAAAATACTTGAGCGGCGCCGCCATGTTGCCGAAGCGCGTCGGGCTGCCCAGCGCCAGGCCCGCGCATTCGACGAGGTCGTCGAGCGTGGCGTAGGGCGCGCCGCTGGCCGGTATCCGGTCGGCGTCCGGGTCGTAGACCGGCGCCACCGGCGGCACGGTGCGCAGCCGCGCCCGCATGCCGTCGACCTTCTCGACGCCGCGCGCGAGCTGGCGCGCGAGCGCCTCGACGGCGCCGCCACGACTGTAGTAGAGCACCAGGATCTCAGACATCAGAGGATTTTCAGCACCGCTTCCGGTGGACGGCCGAGCGCGGCCCGGCGGCCATTGAGCACGATCGGTCGTTCGATCAGCTTGGGATGCTCGACCATCGCGCGGATCAGCGCATCGCGGCTCAAGGTCGGGTCGTCGAGCCCGGCCTGCCGGTACTCGGCTTCCTTCGTGCGCATCAGCGCGCGCGGTTCGAGCTCGAGGCGCCGCAGGATGTCATCGAGCCCGGCGGCGCTCGGCGGCGTTTTGAGATACTCGACCACCTGCGGCGCGATGCCGCGCGCCTTCAGCAACTCGAGCGTCGCGCGCGATTTCGAGCACAGGGGATTGTGGAAAATGACGACACTCACGTCCGGTCTCCGCAGGCGAGTATGCGATAACTGGCTATTCAAAAAGGAGATTTGGTCCCAGCTTTTCTTGACAGCCTATGGCCCGGGTGCTAGGGTTGAACGCAGACTTATCGTCCCGAGCCCGTAGCACGCAAGCTCACGCTCAACAAAAATCAACAGTACGGGAGAATCGCTGATGAAGCAAACAATGGATCGTAAGAACGCGGATCGTGTGAAGGTACTGGCGATCGTTGCGGCCCTGGCCGTGCTCGGCGCTTGCGCCACCACCGAGGAAGAACCCGCACCGGCCCCGGCTCCCGAGCCGTCGGCGGCCCCGTCGGCGGCCCCGGCCCCCGAGCCGGCGCCGAGCAGCACCTTGCCGACCAGCTACAGCGTCGTGCGCGGCGACAACCTGTGGAACATCGCCGGCCAGTCGCGCATCTACGGCAATCCCTACCAGTGGCCGTTGATCTACAAGTCCAACAGCGACAAGATCAAGGACGCCGACCTGATTTATCCGGGTCAGGTGTTCGCGATCGAGCGCAACGCTTCGCGGGCGGAGATGGACGCGGCGGTGCGTCATGCCAGGACGCGCGGCGCCTGGTCGCTGGGTGCGGTCGAGGATACCGACCGGGCCTATCTGGCGGGATCGCGTTGACGTCTTGAGTCGTGCGGCGCAAGCCGCGAGCGTTACCCGAAAGGGCCCCCATGCGCGGGGCCCTTTTTTTCGTCCCGGACTCATGCACCGTCGACGAAGGCGAACTGAAACTGCTCGAAGCTGCCCGTGACATTCACCAGCCTGGTGACTTGCATCAGATGGCTGCGATAGCCGTCGTCGAGGATCAGCCGGCCGTTCGGTTTATAGAAGCCGCGCGGCGTGACCAGCGTGCGCGCCTGCCGCAGGGGTTTCACTTCCGGCAGCAGCAGCGCGGCCAGTGGCTTGTCCGCGGGCGGGGTGAGCGGCATGACGCCCACCGCCTGGCCCCCGGGCGCGAGGCGTTGCGCGCCGAACTCGACGTCGTCGGCGGAGGTGGCGCGCGCCCAGCGCACCATGGCAATGCTCCACGGAGCGTCGCCGCCGGCGAGGCGCACCGCGATCAGGTCGCCGACCCGCACCTGCCCGCCGTGGACCTTCGACTTGCCGAGCGAGAATCCGCCGGCGCTCTCGTCGAGCACGTCCCAGACGGCGATCGGGTATTTGCCGGCGGTCTCGGCGCCGGTGTGCGCCGGAGGCGGCTGGCCGCCGATCGCCGTGCGTCGCGGCTGCGGCCCGACTTCGTTGGTGCTGGGCTCGAATTCGACGCCGCCGTTGACGCAAAAGCGGATGGCCTCGATGCCCGTTGCGACCTCGAAGCGGGCGGCGGGGGAGTCGTTGCGCGGGAACAGGCGCTTGGGGTTGACGCCCCAGCTGGTGATCAGCCGCAGGAGCATCTCGATGCCCTGCTGCCGGAAGAAGTCCTTGTCGAGCCCGGCGACCTCGGGCTGCTGGCCGGCCTGCAGGGCGTTCAGCTGCTGATGAACGACACGCGCCAGCTCGACGGTGGTGAGCAGGCGGTACTGCGCCTCGGTGGTGATCGGCGTGTTCGGGATGTTCATCACGCCCGCGCGGTCGTTGTCGAGGTTCACCAGGAACTGGCAGTCGCGGCGCAGCGCCTCGGTGACCAGGCTCAGCTCGGCGAGCGGCGCGTGCGCGTCCAGGTAGCGCTGAATCTTCTCGAGCATGCGCGCCGGCAGATGGTAGGGATCGCTGAAATCGAGCAGCAGCGCCGTTTTGTAGACGTGACTCACGCTGCTGTGCGCCACCGCGTCGTTGAGGCGGTCCGGCACCGGCACCTCGGTGATGCCCTCGATCTCGGCGAGCCGGTAGAGATGGTGGATCTCGCGCCAGGTGCCCTCGGGGCTGGGCGCATAGAGCTCGAAGGACTTGGCCAGCGCCTCGGTGAGATAGCCGATGGCGCGCTGGATGACGAGCGCGAGCTCGGTCTTGTCACCGGTGGTGAGCCGGTCCTTGGCGGTATAACCCATGACCACGCGCTTGTACCCGTAGGCCATCTCCTCCTGGAACTGGCGCACGCGCTGCGACACCAGCTTGGTCTTGTCCGGCAGCGGCAGCGGCGCGCCGACGTAGAGCTTGCGCTGCTCCTGGCACACGGCGCGCACCGGACCGCGGTAGAGCTCGAGCAGCTTGACGCGGGTCTTGTCGTCGAGCAGCCGGCGGTTGAGCCCGGACAGCGCGGTGAAGATCTGGTGGCTGGTCTCGGCGGCGTTGAGCACCGGCAGGTTGGACAGCCAGCGATCGGTCTCGGCCGGCCGGATCTCGACCGCGACATGCCCCTCCTGGGGCGGTAATGAAAGCTTCAGGTTCATGGCGGCCACGACTGTCTGTGATCGGGCGCCCGACCGGCGTTCACGCGCGACGCCCCGGTGTGATGGTGCGGCTCAGCCGTCCACTCGCGAGCACGAAATCTCGCCACTCGCCACTCGCTACTCGCCACTGCTTCATCGATTCGCCCGATTCTCGATCAGATCCTGCACCACCGCCGGATCGGCCAGCGTGGTCGTGTCGCCCAGGGCGTCGGTCTGGTTGGCGGCGATCTTGCGCAGGATGCGGCGCATGATCTTGCCGGAGCGCGTCTTGGGCAGCCCCGGCGCCCACTGGATCACGTCCGGCGTGGCGATCGCTCCGATCTCCTTGCGCACCTGGTTGACCAGTTCCTTGCGCAGCGCGTCGCTCGGCTGCACGCCGCTCATGAGTGTCACGTAGGCGTAGATGCCGGTGCCCTTGATCTCGTGCGGGAAGCCGACCACCGCGGCCTCGGCCACGGCGTCGTGCAGCACCAGCGCGCTCTCGACCTCGGCGGTGCCGAGGCGGTGGCCGGAGACGTTGATGACGTCATCGACGCGCCCGGTGATCCAGTAATAACCGTCGGCGTCGCGGCGCGTGCCGTCGCCGGTGAAGTAGTTGCCGGGATAGGTCTTGAAGTAGGTGTCGACGAAGCGCTGGTGGTCGCCGTAGACGGTGCGCATCTGCCCCGGCCAGGAGCGGGTGATGACCAGGTTGCCCGCGCAGGCGCCTTCCTGCACCTTGCCGTTGGCGTCGACGATGGCCGGCACTATGCCGAAGAACGGTCGCGTGGCCGAGCCCGGTTTCAGCGCGGTGGCGCCCGGCAGCGGCGTGATCAGAATGCCGCCGGTCTCGGTCTGCCACCAGGTGTCGACGATCGGCACCCGGCCGTCGCCGACCACCTTGTGGTACCACTCCCAGGCCTCCGGGTTGATCGGTTCGCCGACCGTGCCGAGCAGCTTCAGGGACCGGCGCGAAGTCTTCTTGACCGGCCCGTCGCCGTCGCGCATCAGCGCGCGGATCGCGGTCGGCGCGGTGTAGAAGATCTGCACCTTGTGCTTGTCGATGATTTCCCAGAAGCGCGACGTGCTCGGGTAGGTCGGGATGCCCTCGAACATCAGGGTGACGGCGCCGTTGGCGAGCGGCCCGTAGACGATATAGGAGTGGCCGGTTACCCAGCCGACGTCGGCCGTGCACCAGTAGACGTCGCCGTCGTGGTAATCGAAGACGTATTTGTGCGTGATGGCGGCATACAGCAGATAGCCGCCGGTGGTGTGCAGCACACCCTTGGGCTTGCCGGTGGAGCCGGAGGTGTAGAGGATGAACAGCGGGTCCTCGGCGTCCATCTCCTCGGCCGGGCAATCGGCGTCGGCCCGGGCGAGCGCCTCGTGATACCAGACGTCGCGCTTGGCGTCCCAGGCAATCTTGCCTTCGGTATGCCGCACGACCAGCACAGTGTGCACGTTCGGACAGGCCTTGAGCGCGGTGTCGACGTTGGCCTTGAGCGGCACCTTGCGACCGCCGCGCACGCCCTCGTCGGCGGTGATCACCACGCGGCAGTCGGAATCGAGGATGCGGTCCTTGAGCGACTCGGGGGAGAAGCCGCCGAACACCACCGAGTGCACCGCGCCGATGCGCGCACAGGCCAGCATTGCCATCGCCGCCTCCGGGATCATCGGCATGTAGATCGCCACGCGGTCGCCCTTGCGGACGCCGCGCGTCTTCAGTGCGTTGGCGAAACGGCAGACCTCGGCGTGCAGCGCGCGATAGGTGATCTTCTTGTCGACCGCCGGGTCGTCGCCCTCCCAGAGGATCGCCACCTGGTCGCCGCGCGTGTCGAGGTGACGGTCGATGCAGTTGTAGCAGGCGTTGAGCCGCCCGCCCTCGAACCAGCGGATGTCGACCTTGTTGAAGTCCCAGTTGGCGACGCGCTCCCAGGGCTTCGACCAGCTGAGGAAGGCCTTGGCCTGTTCGGCCCAGAAGCCGTCCGGATCGACCACGGACCGCTCGTACATCTGCCGGTAGGTCTTGTCGTCGATGAGGGTGCGCTGGGCCGTGTCGGCCGGCACCGGGTAGAGTTTTTCTTCACTCATGCATTGTTCCCCGTCCTCGTCATTGGGCGTGGCTGCGGCATCGCTGCCCCGGACCCCGACGCGCCATTCTACGGGACGGCTTCTGCCCCGGCCAGGGTCGACACCGGCCACGGCGGTGGACCGGGAGGCGCGGTCTTATGCCGGGCCTCGGCAGAAAAAATGCGACGTCGCCGTCGATCGGCAACGGCGAATGGCACGGCCTGTCGGCAGGCGTGTGCGGCGCGCGCTGTCATCCGGCGCGCTGCGGCCGGCCTGCTTCGACTGCCACCCATATATTCAAAAATTCAGAATGATTTATCCAAAAAGTTCCGCTATCGTCGGGATATTTCTGCATTTATCCTGTATTTCAAGCAGTAAATGTAAACAATATTTTTGAATATCTTAGGAGGCCGAAATGCTGACCGTCAGGAAGAGCGAACACCGCGGCCGCGGCGACCACGGCTGGCTCGACAGCCGCCACAGCTTCTCGTTCGCCGATTACCACGATCCGGCGCACATGGGTTACTCGGACCTGCGCGTCATCAACGAGGACCGGGTGGCGCCGGGCGCCGGTTTCCCGACCCACGGCCACCGCGACATGGAGATCCTGAGCTATGTCCTGGAGGGCGCGCTCGAGCACCGCGACAGTCTCGGCAACGGCTCGGTGATCCGGCCCGGCGACGTGCAGCGCATGAGTGCCGGGACCGGCGTGCGCCACAGCGAATTCAATGCCTCGAAGACCGAGCCGGTGCATTTTCTCCAGATCTGGGTTCTGCCCGAAGGCGCCGGTCTCGCGCCCGGCTACGAGCAGCGGCATTTCGATCCCGACGAACTGGAGGGACGGCTGCGCCTGCTGGCCTCGCGCGACGGGCGCGACGGCTCGGTGCGCATCCACCAGGACAGTGCGATCTACGGCGCGCGCCTCGACGGCGCCGCGTCCGTCACGCATCGCCTGGCGAGCGGCCGGCGCGCCTACGTACAGGTGGCGCGCGGCACGCTCAGCGTCAACGGCACGCGACTTTCCGCCGGCGACGGCGCGCGCATCGAGCACGAGACCGACGTGGTCTTGCGCGACGGCGGGCAGGCGGAGGTGCTGTTGTTCGATCTCGCCTGAACGCGATCCGATTTCCATCCCCACCCCCCTTCCGGAGGCAGTCATGAACAAAGTCATCGTTGTTTACCACAGCGGCTTCGGCCACACCCAGGCGCAAGCGCGTGCCGTCGTCGAGGGCGCGCAGCGCGTCGCCGGCACCCAGGCGCGCGCCGTCCCGGTCGAGGACATCGAGCGCGACTGGCCCGCGCTCGATGCGGCTGACGCCATTATCTTCGGCAGCCCGACCTACATGGGCGGCGTGTCGGCCGGCTTCAAGGCCTTCATGGACGCGAGCTCCAAGCGCTGGGCGGAGCGCGCCTGGGAAGGCAAGCTCGCCGCCGGCTTCACCAACTCGGCGAGCTTGAGCGGCGACAAGCTCAACACGCTCGTGCAGCTTTCGGTGTTCGCCGCCCAGCACGGCATGCATTGGATCAATCTCGGGCTGATGCCGGGCAACAACAGCTCGACCGGCAGCCCCGAGGACCTGAACCGGCTCGGCAGCTATCTCGGCGCGATGGCGCAATCGAACGCCGATCAGGGCGCCGACGTGGTGCCGCCGCGCTCCGACCTGCGCACCGCCGCGCATCTCGGCGAGCGCGTCGCGGAGATGGCGGCCATGATGGCGCGCGGCAGGGTGACCCGGGCGGCCTGACGGGCCGAGGCAATCTCCGTTTCGAGTCTCACGGCGTTCACGGAGTTTGCCACGGGCGCTTCGCGCCCTCGCAATGACCCGGCGTTAATCGTGCGCCGGCCGGGTCCGGGTCCGTGCCACGCGCTCGGGTTGCCAGTGCGCCCGCGCCCACTCCAGCACGTCGGCCGTCGGCGCTTCCGCCAGCGCATCGGGAGGCTGCTGGCCGAGGTAGGCGAGGGCGCGATGCAGCGGGGCGCCGGGCGCGCGCGTATCGAGCGGGCGCGCGTAAGTCTGCTTGCTGAGCTTCTCGCCATGATGGTTCACGGCTGCGGGCAGGTGCGCATAGCTCGGTGTCGGCAGGCCGAGCAGTCGCTGGATATGTATCTGGCGCGGCGTCGAGTCGAGCAGGTCGGCGCCGCGCACCACATCGGTGATGCCGAGGTCGGCGTCGTCGACCACCACCGCGAGCTGATAGGCGTAGAGCCCGTCGGCGCGCTTGAGCACGAAGTCGCCGACCTGCGTGCCGAGATCGCAGGCGACGATCCCCTGCCAGCGGTCGTGGAACTCGATCTGCGTGCCGTCGGTGCGCAGCCGCAGCGTGCGCGCCTCGCGGTCCGGCGCCAGGCCGGCGCGGCAGGTGCCGGGATAGACCGGGCCGTCGATCCCGGCCAGCGCCGAGTCGGCGATCTCGCGGCGCGTGCAGCCGCAGGCATAGACCAAGCCTCGCGCGCGCAGCCGTTCTAGCGCGTCGGCGTAGCGATCCGCATGACGGCTCTGATAGCCGGCCTCGCCGTCCCAGGTCAGGCCCAGCGCCTCGAGCGTGCGCAGGATGGCGTCGGCGGCACCCGGCGCCTCGCGTGGCGGGTCGAGGTCGTCGATGCGCACGAACCACAGTCCGCCGGCGCGGCGCGCCTCCAGGAAACCGGCGAGCGCTGCGACCAGCGAGCCGAAGTGCAGTGGTCCGGTGGGCGAGGGCGCGAAGCGGCCGCGATAGGTCGGGCGGGTGGAGTCGGTGGGCATGCTCGGCGGTGTTCTCTTAAAGTGCGTCGTACCGTTTCAGGTCTTGATGTGGCCCTCGATGGCCGCCTGTTCCACCAGTCGCTCGAAGTCCGCGGCCTTCATCAGGCCGCGCTCGGCGACGATGTCGCGCACCGGCCGGCCGCTCTTCTGCGACTCCTTGGCGACCTCGGCGGCCGCGCTGTAGCCGATCGCGGTGTTGAGCAAGGTGGCGAGGCCGACGCTGGTGTGGGCGTAGTCGCGGCAGCGCGCCCGGTCGACGCGCAGGCCCGTCAAGCCCTGGCGGGTCGCGGCGTCGAGTGCGTTCGTCAGCCAGTCCAGGGCGTCGAACAGCGCCGAGCCGAGCGCCGGCATCATCACGTTGAGCTCGAGCTGGCCGGCCTGGGTCATGAGCGCGACGGCGTGGTCCTGGCCCAGCACCTGGTAGCACACCTGGTTGAGCATCTCGAACATCACCGGGTTGACCTTGCCCGGCATGATGCTGGAGCCGGGCTGCACCGCCGGCAGCAGGATCTCGGCGAAGCCGGTGCGCGGGCCGGAGGCCAGCAGCCGCAGGTCGTTGCTGATGCGCGTGACCTCCAGCGTCAGCGCGCGGATGGCGTTGGACAGCGCCAGCAGGTCGGTCATGGACTGCATCTGCGCGCTCAGGTCCGGCGATGGGCGGATCGCCTCGCCGGTGAGCGTCGCCAGTTCCCGGGCGACGCGCTCCGCGTAGCCGGGACTGGTGTTGAGCCCGGTGCCGACCGCCGAGCCGCCGAGACCGATCTCGCACAATCCCGCGCGCGTATCGGCGAGCCGCGCCGCGCAGCGCCGGAGCGTGTAGGCGTAGGCGCCGAACTCGCGGCCGAGGGTGGTCGGCACCGCGTCCTGCAGATGCGTGCGGCCGCTCTTGACGGTTTTGGCCTCGGCCTTGGCGATGCGCTCGAGCGCGGCGGCCATCGAATCGACCGCCGCGAGCAGCCGCGGCAGCTTGGCCAGCGCCGCCAGGCGGATGGCGGTCGGGATGGTGTCGTTGGTGCTCTGGCCCATGTTGACGTGGTCATTGGGATGCACCGGCTTGTACTCGCCGGGCTTGCCGCCGAGCGCGACGTTGGCGAGGTTGGCGATCACCTCGTTGCTGTTCATGTTGTGGCTGGTGCCGGCCCCGGCCTGGAAGCGGTCCACGACGAACTCTTCGTGATATTTGCCGTCTATGATGGCATCGGCCGCGGCGATGATGGCGTCGGCCAGTTTTTTGTCGAGCCAGCCGGAGGCCTGATTGGCGCTGGCGGCGGCGCGCTTGATGCGCACATGGGCGACGATGAAATCGCGGTCCGGGCGCCGCCCGGAAATCGGGAAGTTGCCGACGGCGCGCGCGGTCTGGATGCCGTACCAGGCATCGCGCGGAACCGGAAACTCGCCCAGGCTGTCTTTTTCGGTACGGACGGGCTGGCTCATCAGGGCACTCCCTACGGTATAATGGACCGGAATGCTGCGGGATCATTATATCGCAGCCAGCCGGCGCCGCACCGCCGGGCGGGTCGAAGGATTAAAGCCGATCGGCACAGCGTCTAGTCAAGACAACGGAATAGCCTGATTTTCGAGGAGTCGCACCTTGCGAAACGTATCGCGTTACCTGTTGTGGGCCGTGCTGGGGCTGCCGCTGCTGGCGGTTGCCGGCGCCAATGTCGTGCTCAAGGACCTCGACGGACGCGACCGCAGCATGGGCGAGTTCATCGGCAAGGGCAAGTGGACGGTGGTGGCGGTCTGGGCCTCGGACTGCCCGGTCTGCCAGCAGGAGATTCACCATATGAACTTCTTCCACGACGCGCATCGCAAGAAGGACGCCCAGGTCCTCGGGGTGTCGGTCGACGGTTATGCCCGCCGGCAGCTCGCCCAGGGTTTCGTCAAGGATCACGGCCTCGATTTCACCAACCTGATCGCCGAGCCCCAGGACATCGCGCGGCTCGGCAGCGGCGTATTTGTTGGCACGCCGACCTATTATGTCTATTCCCCGGAAGGCAAACTGCTGGCCGAGCAGGTCGGTCCCGTGACCCAGGAGCAGGTCGAGGCCTTCATCGACCGGGCCAAGGCGGCGGGCGGACAATGACGATTTCCCCCGGACGTCCGGCGAACACCCGGCGCTTGCGCCGGCAAGCGTTCCTGTGGCTGTGCGCCGTGCTGATTGCGGCACCGGCGGCCTGGGCCGCCGAGACCCGCGACCCGATGACGCACTTCTTCGACCAGGGCTTCGCCAACATGCCGGACGAGGTCGCGACCGCGAAGAAGGAGGGCAAGACCGGCGTGCTGATCATGTTCGAGACCGCGGACTGCCCGTGGTGCGAGAAGATGATGACCACGGTGCTGAACCAAGTCCGGGTTCAGGAGTACTACAAAAAGCACTTCCGGACGCTGCAGATCGACACCAACGGCGACGTGCCGATGACCGACTTCACCGGCCAGGAGCTGGCGCAGCGCGAGTTCGCCTTCAAGCACAATCGGGTGCGCGCCACGCCGGTGTTCGCCTTCTTCGACCTCGACGGCAGGCTCGTCACCAAGCACACCGGCATCACCCAGAGTGTCGACGAGTTCCTGTGGCTCGGCGAGTTCGTGGTGAGCGGCCAGTACGCCAAGACCAACTTCACCGCCTACAAGCGCGAGCGCCAGGCCCAGGCCGCGACACCCTGAGGAACCTCTGAACAAGTTCCCTCTCCCCCGCGGCGAGCGGGGGAGAGGCTTAGGGTGAGGGGGGTGTTTCGGCGCGCGCCGCCCTCACCCTGTCCCTCTCCCACGGGGAGAGGGAACCCTTCGTGACGATCTCTACTCTGTGCTCCAAGCCTTCCCTGCCGTTACCCCGTGTTTTTCGTTTTTATCGCGGGACATCGGCATCTATAATAGACGACAGGATGCGCCCGGCTGCGGGCGCCGGTCGGATGGCCACACAACACGGGCTGGGTCCCTCCCTGCGGCAGACGACAGTGCACCCCATGCATGGCCAACTCTGCTCCGCCGCGCGACACCTGCGATCGCTCGTCGGCCTGACCGCGCTCGCGTTGCTGTGCGGCACGGCCGGCGTGCGCGCCGAGACCGTCGCCCCGGCCGGGCTGCCCAATCCGTTGACCCTCGACGACGCGCTCGGCCTGATCGCCGAGGACCACCCCGATCTCGCCCTGGAGCGCGCACGCCTCGACGCGGCGCAGGCCGGCGTCACGCAGGCCGAATCCCTGAGCGGCACGCGCGCCTTCGTCGATCTCACCCAACAGTGGGTGCGTCCGACGGACGGGGCCGATCCCACCGTGCCGCCCGAGGGCGATAGCGTCAACGACAGCCGTGCGCGCCTCATCGTCAGCAAGCGCCTTTACGATTTCGGCCGGTCGCGCGCGCTCGAGGAATCGGCGCGGCTCGACGTTGCCGGCCGCGAGCAGGCCTATCTCGACGCCCGTGCGCGCCGCCATATCGAGGTCATGGCGCGCTTCTTCGACGTGATCCTGGCCGACCTGCGTTACGCGGTCGACAACGAGGACATGGCCCAGACCTATGTGCGTTTCGATCGCAGCCGCGAGCGCCACCGGCTGGGGCAGATCTCGGACGTCGATCTGCTGGAGATGGAGAACCGCTACCGCGAGACGTTGATCCAGCGCACCCAGAGCCAGAAGCGCCAGGCCGCGGCGCGCGCGCAGCTGGCGCTGGCGCTCAACCGGCCCGGCGTCTTGCCGCGGGATCTGGCGCGCCCGGCGCTGCCGAGCCTCAAGCGCGAGCTCCCCGACTACAACGTGCTGCTCGAGCGGATGCGCGACAGCAGCCCGTTGCTCGTCGCCGCGCGCCGCGATGTCGAGGCGGCGCGCGCCACGCTCACCGCCGAGCGTGCGCGCCGCCGCCCGGTGCTGTCGGCCGAGGGCGAGGCCGCCTATTACGAGCGCGAGCTGCGCTCGCGCGACGAGCTGCGCGCCACGCTCAATCTGCGCGTGCCGCTCTACCAGGGCGGCGAGGACAGCGCCGCCATCGCGGCGGCGCTGGCCCGGGTCGACGAGCGCGAGGCGCGGCTCAAGCAGTTGGAGTTCGACCTGTCCCAGACGGTCTTCGATCTGGTGCAGGAGCTGGAGATCCTCCAGATCGAGCGTGATGCCGCCGGGCAACGGCTCAATTACCGCAGCCTCTATCTCGACCGCAGCCGCGGCCTGTACGAGCTCGAGGTACGCACCGATCTCGGCGACGCCATGACCCGCCTGTCGGAGGCCCAGTGGCTGGCGGCGCGCGCCGATTTCCGTGCCGCGCTCGCCTGGGCGAGAATAGACGCCCTGACCGGTCAATTGCTCGACCCTCCCGCCAAGGAGCCTGAACCGTGATGCGAATTCTGATTGCCGCAACCGTGTCGCTGGTCCTCGTGCCGCCCGCGCAGGCCGCCGATATCGATGCCACGGTCCACTGGTCGCGGCGCGTCGAGCTGTCGACGCCGGTCAGCGGCGTGGTGGCGCGGGTGCTGGTGGACACCGGCCAGCGCGTCGCCAGGAACGAATTGCTGCTGGCGCTCGACAACACGCCGTTCAAGGCAGCGGTCTCGGCGGCCGAGGCGGCCGCGGCGAGCCGCAAGCTCGATCATGACGAGGCGGCGCGCGACGCGAAGCAGGCGCAGGAACTTTACGATCGCACCGTGCTGTCGACCGTCGAGCTCGAGAACGCCCAATGGAAGGCGACGCGCGCCGCGGCCGACCTCAAGGCCGCGCGCGCCGAGCTCGAGCAGGCGCGCTACCGGCTGCGCGTCAGCAGCCTGCGCGCGCCGTTCGACGCCTGGGTGCTGGCGCGCCAGGTCGAGGCCGGCGAGACCGTGGTCGCGGATCTCAAGCCGCCGACGCTGATCGTGCTGGTCGCGGCCGGCGAGTACCAGGCCCGCGCGCGACTGAGTGCCGACAAGCTCGGCAGCCTCAAGCCCGGCCAGGCGGTTCAGGTGAAGGTGGCCGGCGAGCGTTACCCCGGAACCGTCAAGGCGGTTGGCATGGAACCGCTCGCCGCCGGTGCCGCCAAGGCCGACGCCTATGAACTGATAGTGGTGTTCGCCGCCGAGGCGATGCTGCGCGCCGGCCAGCCCGCGACCGTCGAGCTGCCGTGAGCGACGCGCCGGTCTGCGCCGGGTTCCACGTGACCGGCCGCGTCCAGGGCGTGTTCTTCCGCGCCGCGACCCGCGACGAGGCGCGCCGCCTCGGCCTCACCGGCTGGGTGCGCAACCGCGAGGACGGCGGCGTCGAGCTCGTCGCCTGCGGCCCGGCGGCGGCGGTGGATGCGCTGGAAAAATGGCTGTGGCAGGGCACGCCGAGCGCCCGGGTGGAAGCGGTGACGCGCAGCCCGCGGCCCGCCGAGGTCCATCGTGATTTCAGAATAAGCTATTGAGCGTATCACGATCCAATGACTTTGGATTCATGTTTTGTCCGGCGTGGCCCGTGCGACGCCTGGCTTGACATGTGTCTGGATCCTTCGACAAAAGCGCCGGCCCAAGGTCGGGCGGATCGCGGCCTGATCGCGACTACTGCGGGAACCAGGTGGTATTGAGCGCCTTGTAGACCCGCGCCGGATACCAGCGCTGGCCGGTGCTGCCGTTGTAGCGGGCCAGGGCGCGCACGCGGTCGCCTTTCTCCCGGTCGAGATAGTAGCGCAGGATGGTGCAGCCGTAACGCAGGTTGGTCTCGACGCGGAACAGGTTGTCGCCGGGTTTGCCGATCTCCTTGAGCCAGAACGGCATGACCTGCATCAGGCCGCGCGCGCCGGCGGTGGAGATGGCGAAGGGATTGAAGTTGCTCTCGACCTGGATCACCGCCAGAACCAGTTCCGGCTCGAGGCCGGCGCGGGTTGCCTCGTAGTGGATGTTCTTGAGCAGCGTGATGCGGTACTCGTGGTCGGGCAGCTTCCTCTCCAGGCGCTGGGACATGTCCATCAGCCATACCTGGGCGTCGAAATGGTCGCGGAAGCTGTCGCTCTCGAAGGCCGCCTGGCGCAGCAGCGCCTTGAGCTCGGGGTCGACTTCCGGGTCGGCCTGGGCGGGCAGGCCGATGAGGCCGCACAGGCACAGGCCGGCAATGAGTCGTCGCATCCTGGGGTCTCGTGCTTTCTTAATAAGGTGTTTGTTCTTAGCATAGACCGATAAAGCGATGATAAAGGGGTCGGAGTGATTTATTTTTAAGCAGAGCGGGAATGATTGCCACACCGCCCGAAGCACCTTTAGGCGCTGCAAAAAAATAAATCACTCCG
>DASWHF010000099.1:0-7525 GCA_036393295.1 Acidiferrobacterales bacterium | reverse complement strand
GGTCAGCCCGGCGCGGGTGAGGAGGTCGCTCAAGGCTCAGTCGACGAACAGCTTCAGCAGGGGCTTGCGCAGCAGCGCCGGCACGAAGCGCAGCGCGTGCTGCTGGGCGGCGACCAGCGCGTCGCGCTGCTGGCGGCGGGCATCCTCGAGCAGCGCATGCAGGGCGGCGACGTCGGCGTCGGTCAGCTCGTCGAGCAGATCGAGATCGCCGAGGCGTTTTCGAAGCTCGGCACGGATTTCATCGGTCACGACAATCCATCGCGGCCATGGGCCGCTCCCACGCGCCATCGCGGCCATGGGCCGCTCCCACAATCACGCTGGGCCTTTCTCGTGAATCACCGTGTCGGCGCCGGCCGTGAGGTCCTCGCCCTTGTGCTTCAGCTCTTCCCAGGACAGGAAGTGGGCCAGCGCCGGCAGCACGATGATGGCGCCCAGCATGTTGGTGAAGAAGCCGAACATCAGCAGGGCGCCCATGTCGCGCTGGAACTGCAGGTCCGAAAAAATCCACAGCGCCACGCCGGACGCCATGCCGACGCCGGTGAACAGCGTGGCTTTGCCGGTGGAGCGCATCTTCTGGTAGTAGGCGTCCTCGAGCGTGAGCCCGCGGCGCAGGCCCTCGGCGACGACGGTGTAGCTGTAGATCCCGTAATCCACGCCGACGCCGCAGGCGAAGGCCAGCACCGGCAGCGTGGCGACCTTCTGGCCGATGCCGAGCCACTCCATCATCGGGTAGCCGAGCAGGGTGACCGTGGCCAGCGGCAAGATCACGCACAGCACGCCCGACACGGTCCGGAACGACAGCCACAGGAAAATCACGATGGCGCCATAGACCCAGTAGATCAGCGGCAGTTCCTGGCGCTCGACGTCCTCGTTGGTGGCCGCCATGACGCCGACGTTGCCGGACGCCAGCCGGAACGTCACGCGCGGCTCCGGGTTCATCTCGGCCTGGTACTGCTTCACCGCGGCGACCAGCGCCTTGATGGTCGGCGCCTTGTGGTCGACCGTGAAGATGAACACGGCGAGCGCGTCGCAGTCGTCGTTGTAAAGGCCGCTCGTCGTGGGCACCAGCGCGATGGATTGCGCGAGCGACTGCGGGTTGCGCGGCAACAGCTCGCTGTTGAGACGACCCTCGTTGAGGCCGGCGTAGGCGAGCTTCGACAGGTCCAGCAGCGACATGACGTCGCGCACGCCGGCCTGGTTCTTCATGTACCAGCCGAAGTTGTCGATCTCCGACATGACCGCGTGGTCGATGCAGGCGTCGGGCACGGTCTCGGCGATGACCTTCAGCTGGTCGACGCCGAGGCTGAAGTGCGCGGCGATCGCGGCGGCGTCCTGGTTGAAGCGCGAATCCGGCCGCAGCTCGGGCACGCCGGCCGTGGTGTCGCCGATCTCGACATGCGGGTAGCGCGAGGCGCCGAAGGCGGCCAGCGCGAACATGATGATCACGACGACCGTGGCCGGGCCGCGGCGGCATAGCAGCGCCATCCGGCGGAAGATGCTGTCGCCCAGCCGCTCCCGCCTGGCAGCGGCAACTTTGAAGCCCTCGACGTCCGGAATCTTCAGGTAGGACAGCACGGCCGGCAGCAGCATCTTGTTGACCATGATCACGCCGGCCATGCCGAAGGCGGCGTTGATCGACATCTCGCGGATGACGTCGATGTTGATCAGGTAGATGGTCGAGAAGCCGACCACGTTGGTCACCAGCGCGACGATGCCGGGGATGAACAGCGCGCGGAACGTCGCGAGCGACGCGTTGTAGCTCGTCGCGTTGCGCGCGGTGATCTCGTAGGCCCAGGCGTTGACGTACTGCACCGCGTGGCTGACCGACACCGCCATGATCAGGAACGGCACCAGCATGGCGAACGGATCGAGGCCAAAGCCCATCAGGTGCAGCAGGCCCAGCTCCCACACGCAGGCGACGATCGAGGTCGCCACCACCAGGGCCGCCAGCGGCAGCGAGCCGATGTAGACCCACAGCAGGAACCCCATCAGGACCAGCGCGACGATGAAAAAGCCCCCCACCTCGACGGAGGCGTCGGTCATGTCGTCGACGACCTTGGCGAAGCCGATGATGTGGACCGCGACCTCGTCGTTCTCGAACTGCGCGCGGATCGCCTCGAGCTTGTCGCCGACCGCGACGTAGTCGAGCGGCTCGTTGGACACCGGGTCGCGGTCGAGCAGCTCGGCCACGACCATCGCGCTCTGCGAATTCTCCGAGACCAGGCGCCCGATCACGTTGGCCTTGCCGACGTTGCCGCGAACGCGGCTCACCATCTCGGGCGTCGGCGGCGACATGTAGTCGCGCGGCACGACGGTCTCGCCGGCGAGGCCGCCTTCGATGACCTCGACGTAGAGGATGTTCGGCGTGAAGATCGAGGTGACGCGGGCGCGGTCCACGCCCGGGATGAAGAACACCTCGTCGGTCAGCAGGCGCAGCGTCTCGAGGAACTGCGGCGTGTAGATGTCGCCGCGCCTGGCCTCGACCGACACCAGCACGGTGTTGGCGCCGCCGAAGTCCTTGTAGTACTCGAGGAACGTCTGCATGTAGACATGTTCCTGCGGCACCATCTTCAGCCAGCCGGCCTGGGGCTTGAGCTGGGAGGCCTGCCACGCCAGGAACACGGTCATGAGCGCGAGCACGATCAGCGTGCCGCGCCGGCGCACCAGCACGATCGGCTCGAGCAGCCCGAGCACCAGGCGCGTGAAGCGCGTGTCCTTCATCGGCGCGGCCATGTCAGTGCTCCAGGGCGCCGAGGTCCTGCACGCCGCGCCGGCCGACCGCGTACCAGCGCGAGCCACGACGGGCGATGTCGTTCAGCGTTTCGGGCGCCTGCTTCAGCAGCGCCGCGGTGCCCTGGACCGCGTCGACCGCAACGATGACGCCGTTGACGCCGACCAGCAGCGCGCGCGCGCCGTCGTTGGCGCCGCCGAAAAGTCCCTCGGTGGTCGGCCGCTCGATCGGCCGCCAGCCGGTTTTCGCCAGCGCCTGGTCGTCCGGGGTGGTCTCGCGCGTGAAAGGATCGTACTCGGCCATGTTCAGGGTCTTGCCGGCATGGATGTCGGCCGTCGCATAGAGGTTGCCGCGCAGGCCGAACACGAGCGCACCCTTTTCGCCGACCGGCAGGGCGCCGAAGAACGAGCCGGTATAGGGGGAGTCGAGCAGCTGCCAGGTCTCGCCGCCGTCTTTCGAGCGCGCGAGCAGCCCGCGCTCGCCGGCGATCAGCAGCGTGCCGTCATTCAGGCGGGTCGCCGCGTTGAAGTGCTGGCCGAGCTCGGTCAGCGTGGACTCGCGCCGCTCCCAGGTGCGGCCGTCGTCGGCCGAGGTCAGGTAGGTGCCGTAGCCGCCGAGCGCAACGAGACGGGCGCCGTCGAGGAACAGCACGTCGTACAGCGGCCGGCCTTCGGGATCGAAGCGCTGCAGCTGCCAGGTCTGTCCGCTGTCCGCGGTCGCCAGGATCGTGCCGTCGTGGCCGACCGCCCAGCCGTGTTTCTCGTCGCGGAAGCGCACCCGGTTCAGCATCGCGTTGGCCGGCACCTCGACCTGGCGCCACTCGCTGCCGTCGTCCGACAGCAGGATGTGGCCGCGCTGGCCGACGGCGACGAGGCGCTGGCCCGCCGTGGCGATGCCCAGCAGCGTCGATTCCGCGGCGAGCGGCGCGATCATGGCGGCGCGCGGCTTCGCCGGCGCCGCGCTACCCGCTGCGGCGGCCGCGGTCTCGGCGTCGGGCTTCATGCCCGTCGTCGATGCCTCCTCCTGCGCGGCCGCCAGCGCGAGAAACGTCATTCCCGCGAAAGCGGAAATCCAGAGCGGGCGGGAGACCCTGGATGCCCGCGTTCGCGGGCATGACGGCTCGGCCGGGGCGCCCACGGCCTCAGCGCCGGCTGGCGCGGCGTTGCAGCGCGGCCGGCGAGAACACCCTCTGGTCGTACTTGATCTCGAAGTTCGAGACCGGGTCCTCGTTGGTCATCGTGGTCAGGAAGTAGCGCTTGGTCTGCAGGTCGTAGATGACCTCGGGAATGCCGCTGACGGTCGGGATGAACGGAATTGTCAGCAGGTGCGCTTCCTGGAATTTCCACAGCTGGTCACGGTTGTCGTAGCCGTCGACCGCAGCGATCGACCAGGAATCCTCGTCGAGGTAGAACACGCGTTTCTTCAGCTGGTGGCGCTGGCCGGGCACCAGCGTGGCCTCGACGACCCAGACACGATGCAGCTCGTAGCGGCAGAAGTCCGGGGTCATGTGGCCCGGCATCATGAGGTCGGCGTACTTGAAGGTCGGGCTGTTGAGGATCCACGAGTTGTACGGGATCAGGATTTCTTTCTTGCCGATCAGCTTGTAGCTGTAGCGCTCGAGCGCGCCGTTGAACACGTCGACCTGGTCGTAGAACTGCTCGCCGTCGGTGCCGATCGCCGGGTTGTCGAAGCCCACGTCCGGCGCGCGGTTCACCCGGCCGAGGCCGGGCGAGAAGATCCACGCGCTGCGCGCCTCGACCCCGGGGCCGATTTTCTCGTGTACCAGCGTGAACTGGCCGGCGACGCGCGGCGGCTCCTTGGTCTCGGACAGGTAGTACGCGATCATCGGCGTGGCCGCCTTCACCATCGAGCGGTCCTTCAGGTTGGCGTAGACGAACAGCACGTCCTCGACCAGCTTGGTGATCTTGAAGCTGCCGTCGGGCTTGACGATGGCCTGGTTGTTGTAGCGCTGCACCGCGCTGCCGCGGTACTTGAGCTTGTGGTTCCACAGCGGCTCCGCGCCGGCCTTCGGGATCGGGAACGGGAAGCCCAGCACGGCGCCCTCGACCTTGTCGGTGCCGCCGAGCGTCGCGGTCGACGCGTTCTTGATGGTCGCCGCGTAGATCTCTTCCGGGAAGAACGCGTTGCGGACCGTCGGGTAGACCACCATCTTGTAGGTGGGGTAGGTCTTGAACAGGGCCTTGTGCCCCTCGGTCAGGTACTTGCCGTATTGCGCCAGATTGTCCCGGGTCACGACGTACAGCGGCTTCACGAACTCGGTCGGGTCCTTGCCGTAGATCTTGTACGTGATGAAGTCCTTCACGTAGGACGGCTGGTACTTGAGGATGATGTCCGCCGCGCCCGCGCCATCGCCGGCGTTGAGCTTCTCGCGCGCCTGCCTGACGATCCCGGCGAACGTGGTGCCCTTGGGCAGGTTCTTCTCGAGGTCCTTCGGCAGGTTCGCGCGCAGCTTCTCGAGCTCGCCGCGCGTCATCCTGATCATCTTCTCGCTGAACGCGGGCTTGCCGACCCACTCGGGGATGGTGCCGTCCTTGTTGCCGGCCTTTTCGGCGCCGACGGCGGTCAGGTCCTTGCCGAGCCGGGCGGCTTCCTCGGCCGTGGCTTTGCCGTGGGCGAGCGGGGCGGCCAGCAGGGCGGCCAGCAGGGATGCAGGCAGGAACAGCTTGTTCATGACGTCCTCTCCTGCGGCGCGGGGCCGCGGCTCATGGGGCCGCCTGCAGGCGGCCGTCTCAGAATGCGTAGGTGATCGAAGCCGACAGGTTGTCGCGGTCGCCGAGCGCCGAGCGCGAGCCGGCGAAGTATTGGTAGACGATCGTGCCGGTCAGCGCCGCGCCGTATTCGAAGAAGAACGCCGGCACGATCCAGCGGCTGCCCTCGACGTAGTTCTGCATCGGCGCCGGGGCGATGCCTTCGACGTCCCAGAACGCGAGCACCGTCGGCTTCATCGTCAGGCCGATGTCGAACAGGTTGCTGTAGTTCAGCTGGACCAGCGCGCGCAGGCCCCAGGCGAAGTCGTCGGCGAAGCCGTCTTTCTGCTGCGTGGGGTTGATGCGGCCCTCTCCGGGGGTGGCGCTGGCGGCATCGCCGGTGCCGTCGGCGCCCGGGCTCGGGTGCGACTGGTCGCCGGCGCCCTGGAAGTACAGGCCGCGGCCGAGCGTGGTATCGCGCTCCGGCATGTCGACGACATGCGTGAAGCCGACCTCGTAGACCATCAGCAGGTCGTCCGAGGCAAACGGATTGGTCGAGAACAGCTGCAGCGCGGTCAGCGCGAACTGGCCGACTTTGAGGCGTTCGTAGCCCGGGATGTACTGGCCGCCGTCGATGTCGGTGGCGCTACTGGAGTTGTCGTAACCGCGGTAGGCGGCCAGGTACGACGGAAAGATCGTCGTCGCGGCGGGCAGCGCCGCATTCGACGCGCTGGGGTCGCCGTACGCCGCGAAATCCGCGAGCAGCCCCGCGAATCGGGCGGCGGTCTCGGGGGTTGCCAGCAAGGGGTTGAAGGCGGCCACGTCGGAGAACGGCAACTGCTCGCGGCCGATGACCGGTTGCAGGCCTGCGAACACCACGTCCGACAGCAGCACCTGGGCCGGCAGGTTGGGGCGGTAGGCGTACTCGCCTGCGAACGACCAGCCGCCGGCAGTCGTGTTGAAGCTGATGCCGTACATCTGGATGTTCTCGGGAAAGTCGAGGAACACTCCCAGGCGGTCGATCGGCAGCGGTTCACGCGCGAGGTAGGCCGCCAGGTCGCAGCCGCGCGGGTCACAGCGCTCGGGCGCGGTCTGCACCGGGCCCTGGTCCGGCTCGCCGCGGTTGCTGGCGGCATTGAACCCGTTGCAGAGCGTGATGGCCTGCGCGAAGTTCGTTGCCTCGCGCAGGCAGGAGTCCGGTGTGGCGATGACCGACGCGTAGGGCAGGCGGCTGTGGTAGTTCGCGAAGTAGAAGCCGAGCTCGGTGCCGTTGTTGAAATCCGGGAGGTACCACTTGGCGCGGACGCCGAACT
This sequence comes from Acidiferrobacterales bacterium, assembly GCA_036393295.1. Taxonomy (GTDB): domain Bacteria; phylum Pseudomonadota; class Gammaproteobacteria; order Acidiferrobacterales; family UBA6901; genus DASWHF01. The sequence continues at coordinate 773 of DASWHF010000099.1, read as the reverse complement.
GGCCGAAGTCATCGGGCGCGTTGGATTTCTCGTCCGGGATGTAGACGGTGCGGTGCGCGTTGCTGATCAGGCCGGTCACGCCCGTCGAGAACCACAGGGCGTCCGGATCCTCGGGATACTGGCCGAGGCCGATGACGGCGTACGAGCCGCCGCCGGCGGCGTCGCTGAGATTCGAGAACAGGCTGCCCGACGGCTCCGGCCGCACCGGCTCCCAGTCGTACTGCAGCCAGGCGTCGAGCGACAGCCCTTCGCCGACGTCGCTGCCGATGTTCAGCAAACCGGTCGGGAGGTTCAGCTCGTTCAGCGCGAGGCCGGGCTGGCGCGCCAGCACGGCGTCCTGCGGATTGATGACGTCGAGGGTGTTGAGCAGGGTGAGATTCGCTTCGCCCCAGCGCAAGCGCTGGTTGCCGAGCGTCGCGAAAATCTCGTAGTCGCCGAGCATGAACGTGCGCGTGACGAAGAACTCGCGGAACTCGCCGCGCACCGCGAGTCGATTGTCGATCTCGCCGGTGCGCGCGCGGAAGTCATCGCCGAGCAGATAGCTGTCCGGCGAGTTGTTGGGTCCCGCGTCTCCCGTGCACAGGTTCGAGGGATCGGCGCCGGTGCAACGCACGGTGTTGAAGCGATGCGTTTCAAACCCGGCGTTGACCGCGTCGAAGTAGCCGACGAAGTTGGTCTTGAACGTCCACTCGCCCCAGTTCAGTGTCCAGTCGGCGTTGACTTTGCTGATCGCCGTGTAAGGGTCCCAGCGATCGTAGTTCATGTCGCCGTCG
>DASWHF010000098.1:0-8127 GCA_036393295.1 Acidiferrobacterales bacterium | reverse complement strand
GGTCCACGAGCTGCGCAAGGGGATGTACGTGTCCGAGCTGGACCGTCCCTGGGTAGGCACGCCTTTTCTGTTCCAGGGTTTCGAGATCCGCACCGACGAGGAGCTGAGCCAGCTGCGCGCGCTCTGCCAGCATGTCTTCGTCACCGAGGGTGAGGACGGCGCGACCCCGGTCGCCGGCGGCGCGCACACCCCGGCACGATCCGGCGGCAGCAAGCAGGCCGACGGGCGAAGCGGGCCGCCGGCCGGCGGTGTCGGCCGCACGCGCTTCCTGGCGACCGACAATCTCGTGCAGACCGGCACCGGCATCATCCTGCCGCCGCTGCCGGGCAGGACCGGCGGTCAGGCGCCGCCGCGCTACCAGGATCAGACGTCGGTCGAGGAGGAGTTGCACGAGGCGCGCGAGATCGAGACCCGGACGCGCGAGCTGATCTTCAGCATCATCGACGATGTGCGCATCGGCCGCAGCTTCCACGCCGACGCCGCGCGCCAGGCCGTGGCCACCATGACCGAGAGCATCGTGCGCAATCCGGACGCGCTGGTGTGGCTGACCCAGCTCAAGCAGAGGCACGAGTACACCGCCACCCACAGCCTGCGGGTGTGCATCCTGGCGCTGTCGTTCGCGCGCCATTTGAATTTCACGCCCGAGCAGATGGAGATGCTCGGCACCGGCGCGCTGCTGCACGACATCGGCAAGATCAAGGTGTCCAACGACATCCTCGACAAGCCCGAGCGCCTGACCGACGCCGAATACGAAGTGATGAAAAAGCACGTGCCGTGGGGCGCGGACCTGCTCGCCACGACCAAGGGCTTCCCGCAGCACGCCATCGAGGTGGCGCGCTGCCACCATGAGCGTTACAGCGGCTCCGGCTACATCATGGGGCTGAGCGGCGACGACATCGGCATCTACGGGCTGATCGCGGCGATCGTCGACACCTACGACGCCCTGACCTCGGACCGCGCCTATCGCGCCGGCACCTCGGCCGCCGAGGCGCTCAAGATCATCTACGAAGGCCGCAACGACATGTACCACCCGGCGCTGGTCGAGCAGTTCATCCAGTGCCTGGGCATCTTCCCGCTCGGCAGCGTCGTGGAGATGAACACCGGCAGCATCGGCGTGGTGATCACCGTCAACCGCGCGCGCCGGCTCAAACCGCGCGTCGCCCTGGTGCTCAATCCCGACAAGAAGCCCTATGGCCGCACGACCGTGATCGACCTGATGCACAAGCCGCGCGACGAATCCGGCCGGCTGCTGGAAATCAAGAACGTGCTGGCCGCCGGCCAGTACGGCATCGACCCGACCGCCTACATCCCCATCACGCTGAAGGCCGGTTGATTCTCTAGGGGGCCAGGCTTCCAGCCCCGTCGACCCGTTTCCTTTCCTTTTCCTGTCGACGGGACATCCTGCCCCGCTGGCCTGGGGACGGCTGTGCAAGTCGGCACGGGAAGCCTCGCCTGCAATGTTTTGTAGCAGCGTAGGGTGGGGCCTTGCCCCACCGCGGCGGCCCATGAAACGGGGACGATCGTTTCGGCGGGGCAAGGCCCCGCCCTACATTTTCTTTGCGGGTTCGCGCTTTTACTTTGAGTTTTTCCCCACAGGCCCCGGCTCCGGCTCGCGCCGGTGCAGATCGCGCCGCGGGCTGATGATGCGGTCGAGGAACAGCAGGCCGTCGAGGTGATCGAGCTCGTGCTGGAGGGCGCGCGCCTCGTAGCCTTCCGCGTCGAATTCGCGCGAACCGCCGTGCACGTCCCGGGCGCGCAGCCGGATGCGCGCGGCGCGCGCGACCTTGCCGACGTAGTCCGGCACCGACAGACAGCCCTCGCGCCCGCGCGCCTCGCCCTCGCGCGCGAGTATCTCCGGGTTGACCAGCACCAGATGGCCGTGATGGGCGATACCCGCGCGCCCCGAGACGTCGACGATGACGATGCGTTTGAGCTCACCGACCTGCGGCGCGGCGATGCCGACCGCGCCGGGGCTGGCGAGGCGCGTGTCCTCGAGATCCGCGACCAGACGCCGGAGCCCGGCGTCGAACGTGGTCACCGGCGCCGACACGCGGCGCAGGCGCGGGTCCGGATAGACCAGGACCGGCAACACCGCCACGCTCAGCCCACCAGCGTGTCGATCGGGCTGACGCGCACCTCGATGCCGGTGCTGCGCAGCGGCGCCAGGGCCGGTTCGAGGACGGCGGCGCCGCCGGCGACATGGCCCTCGAGCAGCATGACGTAGATCGGCCGCTCGCGCGTGCCGCCGACATCCGAATTGAGATCGAGGATGTGAAATCCGGCGTCGGCCAGCGCCTGTGTGACCTCGGCGACGATGCCGGCGCGGTCGGCGCCGTGCACCGCCACCTGCACGTTCGGCTCGGTATGCGCGTGCAGCCGCGCCTCGATGGGATCGACGTGCACGCGCAACGCGAAACCGTCCGCCGCCGTCTGCACCAGCCGCTGCACCGCGTCGGCGGAGCCCGGCGACTCGACCATCAGCATGACGGTGAAGTTGCCGCCGAGCCGCACCATCGACGCCTCGCCGAGATTGCAGCCGCCGCGGTAAAGCGCCGCGGCGAGGGCCGCGACGATGCCGGGCCGGTCCGCGCCCACGACCGTCAGCATGTACCAGTGCGTCATGCGTGATTCCTCCGCGCGCGGCCGGAGGGGGCGGCCGCGCGTCAATGCAGCAGCGAATGCGCCGTATAAATGGTCGCCACCCCGAAGCCGATCAGCACGCCCTGCTGCAGGGTGGCGGCGCCCTCGACGCGCTTGTGCAGGCCGGGGATCAGGTCGGCGACCGCGATATAGATGAAGCTCGACGCCGCGATGGCCAGCACATAGGGCACGGCCGCCTGTGCCATCCCCAGCGAGTAATACGCCAGCACCGCGCCGACCACCGTCGTGAGCCCCGACAGCACGTTGTACAGCAGCGCCTTGCGGCGCGTGAAGCCGCTGTCGAGCAGGATCGCGAAGTCGCCGAGCTCCTGCGGGATCTCGTGCGCCGCCACCGCGATGGCGGTGATGATGCCCAGATGGATGTCGGTCAGGAACGCCGCCGCGATCAGCACGCCGTCGACGAAGTTGTGGATGCCGTCGCCGAGCAGGATCAGATGGCCGGCCGCCGAAGTATGGCCGTGTCCGGAAGCCGGCGCATGGGTCTCGGTCGCTCCCGGCATCCGGCCGCCCGCGACACCGGTACTTCCGTGCACGTCGGTCGCTCCCGGCATCCTCGGCAACTGCTCCCTGCGTTGCTCTACCTCGCGCATCCCTGCGCTCGTGCCTCCCGCGACACTTGTACTGCCGTGTACGTCGCACTCGTGGGTATGGCAATGGCGCCACAACACGAGCTTCTCGAGAATGAAGAACAGCAGCACCCCGAGCAGCACCGCCGCCATGATGCGGTGCGCGCCGTCCACGCCGGGCGCCTCGAGCGCATGCGGCAGCAGCGCCAGAAAGGCCGCGCCGAGCAGCGCGCCGATCGCGAAGCTCACCATCGCCGGCAGCAGGCGCGCGCGGAAGGCGGCCGGCAGCAGCAGGAACACCGATGCGACCAGCACGCTCAGCACGCCGCCGACGGCGCTGAAGATTATGATCCAGACCAGGAGAGCCATCGATGCCTTTTAGCGTTATTCGGCGGGCACGCCAAAGCGCGCATCATACCCGGTTAGCAGGGCGTTGATAAACTCGTTTTTCAACGCCCTGCTAACCGGTCGACGGATCGACCGGCATTTTTCAAACACGGAAGTGTTTGAAAAATGGAGCAAAGCAAAAATGACATTTTTGCTTTGCGTGGTTGAAAAAGTCGCGGATCGACTTTTTCAACATCCTGTTAGCGCCGGGGCGTCAGGGGGCGGGGTCCAGCCAGATGAGCGAGGCCATGCGCCCGCATCGGCCGTCGCGGCGGAACGAGAAGAACCGGTCGGCCTCGCCGTGGGTGCAGCGGCGGCCGCCGCTCACCGCGGTCACGCCGCGAGCCGCGAGCCGGCGGCGCGCCAGTCCGTAGAGATCGGCGCGGAACCGGCCGTCGCGACCGTCGTGGAAATCGGCGGCGGCGGCACGGTCGTGGGCGACGAAGGCGTCGCGCACCTCGGCGCCGACTTCGAACGCCGCCGGCCCGATCGCCGGCCCCAGCCAGGCCAGCAGGCGCTCGCCCGGCAGGCCCAGCGCCTCGACGGCGCGCTCGACCGCGCCGGCGGCGAGCCCGCGCCAGCCGGCATGCACCAGCGCCGCGCGCGTTCCGGCGCGATCGCACACGAACACCGGCAGGCAGTCGGCGGTCAGCACCGCGCACACGATACCGGGCGCCGGCGTCACGGCGCCGTCGGCCTCGGCGCCGGGCGCCGCGCGCCGGGCATCGACGATGCGCGTGCCGTGCACCTGCGTGAGCCACAGCGGCTCGGCCGGGAGCCCAAGGTCGGCGCGCAACGCCGCGCGGTTGACCCGCACCGCCGCCGGATCGTCGCCGACGTGATCGCCCAGATTGAAGCTCGCGTACGGCGCGGCGCTGACGCCGCCGGAACGCGTGGTCGTGACCGCGTGCACCCAGGGTGGCGCCGGCCAGTCGGCATGCAGGTAGTCGCGCGGCGCGCTCATGGCGCGCGCGCGGCGCGCGCGTCGGCGCGCAGCAAGTCCATGAGCGCCGCCAGGTCGGGCGGCGGCGGGGCGCGAAAATGCATTGCCTCACCGCTGGCCGGATGCTTGAGACCCAGCTCGGCGGCATGCAGGGCCTGGCGGCGGAAGCCGCGCAGCGCCTCGATGAGCGTGGCGTCGGCGCCGGGCGGCAGCTTGAGGCGGCCGCCGTAGACCGGGTCGCCGATCACCGGATGCTTGAGGTGCGCCATGTGCACGCGGATCTGGTGGGTACGGCCCGACTCCAGGCGCACGCGCAGCAGGGTATGGGCGCGGTAGCGCTCCTCGACGCGGTAATGCGTGACCGCCGGCTTGCCGCCGCCGGTGACCGCCATGCGCGTGCGCTGGCTGCGGTGGCGGCCGATCGGCGCCTCGACCGTGCCGCCGGCCACGAGCCGGCCGCAGACGATCGCCAGATATTCGCGCGACACGCTGCGCGCGCGCAGCTGCTCGATCAGGTCGAGGCGCGCGCGTTCGGTGCGCGCCACCACCATGAGGCCCGAGGTCTGCTTGTCGAGGCGGTGCACGATGCCGGCGCGCGGCAGGCGCGCCAGCTCCGGCGCGCGGCCGAGCAGCGCATTCAGCAAGGTGCCCTCCGGGTTGCCGGCGCCCGGGTGCACGACCAGCCCGGGCGGCTTGTTGATGACCAGGATCTCGGCGTCCTCGTGCACGACATCGAGCGCGATTTGCTCCGCCCGCCACGCGGCCGGCTCGGGCGCCGGCACGCTGACGGTGACGCGCTCGCCGCCGGCGACCTTGTCGCGCGGCCGTAACGGGCGGCCGTCGACCCGGGCCCGCCCCTCGCGGATCCATTTCTGCACCTGGGCGCGCGAGCGGCCCGTGAGCAGCTCGGTGAGCGCCTGATCCAGGCGCCGGCCGGCGAGCTCGGCGGGGATGGTGACTTCCAGTTCCTGGGCGGCCTCGGCCGTCATGATTGCGCTGCTTTCCTCCGCCGGCACGGCAGGGTATGCTTGCCGCCGCCTTAGCCTGTCCACGTCCGTCCACGCCGAACACTATGCCGAACTTACCGACCCCGACCGCCTGGCGCCCCAATCTGATCCCGGCCCTGATCCTGGCGCTGGCCCTGACCGCGTGCAGCGGCCTCGAGACCGACCCGACCCAGGACTGGTCGGCGCAGCGCTTCTACCAGGAGGCCAAGACCGCGCTGGAAGCCAAGGACTACGCGACCGCCATCAAGCATTTCGAGACGCTCGAGGCGCGCTACCCCTATGGGCCTTACGCCGACCAGGCGCAGCTCGAGATCGCCTATGCGTATTATAAGGACAACGACCTGGCATCGGCCATCGCCGCCGCCAACCGCTTCATCCGCCTGCACCCGACGCACCCGCACGTCGACTACGCGTATTACCTCAAGGGGCTGGCCTACTTCGACGACGACCGCAACTGGTTCGAGCGGCTGTTCACCGGCGGCGACCTGTCGAACCGCGATCCCAAGGGCATGCGCGACGCCTACGACAGCTTCCGCGAGCTGGTCGATCGCTTCCCCGACAGCCGCTATGCCGCCGACAGCCGCCGGCGCATGGCCTATCTGGTGGATTATCTGGCGCGCCACGAGATCCACGTCGCGCGCTTTTACTATTCGCGCCGCGCCTACGTGGCGGCGGTCAATCGCGCCCAATACGTCATCGCGAACTACCAGCGCACCCCGGCGGTCGAGGACGCGCTGGGGCTGCAGGCCATGGCCTACGGCAAGCTCGGCATGGACGATCTGATGCAGGACAGCCTGCGGGTGCTGGAGAAGAACTTCCCCGGGAGCCGCTATCTCGCCGATCTCCGGCCGCGGCAGACGCCGGAATCGGAGACGCCTTAACCCCGTTCTCAGATGGCGTCGTCGCCGGTCTCGCCGGTGCGGATGCGGTGTACCTGGCCCACAGGATAGACGAAAATCTTGCCGTCACCGATCTTGCCGGTGCGCGCCGCCGCGGTGATCGCCTCGATGCAGCGCTCGACCTGGTCGTCCTTGATGACGATCTCGAGCTTCACCTTGGGCAGGAAATCCACCACGTACTCGGCGCCGCGGTAGAGTTCGGTATGCCCCTTCTGACGCCCGAAGCCCTTCACCTCGGTGACGGTCATGCCGGTGATGCCGATCTCCGACAGCGCCTCGCGCACGTCATCCAGCTTGAACGGCTTGATTATCGCCTCGATCTTCTTCATGGCAGCCCTTTGTTGGACGCAGGAATCTCAACGGAATTATCCGTCCTTAAGGCCAGAATGCAAGCCGTCGCGGTGTTTGGGCAGCTGAAAGGCAGCCACGGGGGACACGGGGAGCACGGGGAAAGATGCCGTGAAAGACTAAAACCAAACATTCTTGATCCCCGTGGCCCCCGTGACCCCCGTGGCGTTGTTGAATTTCGCTTCAAGGCGATGCGCCCCGCAACAGGTGCGCTCACGTCTCACGGTAGCGCGAGGTGATGGGGTAGCGGCGGTCGCGGCCGAAGGCGCGGCGGGTGATGCGCACGCCGGGGGCCGCCTGGCGGCGCTTGTATTCGTTGCGATCCACCATGGCCGCGACCCGCGCCACCGTCGCGGCGTCGAAACCGTCGGCGACGATCTCGGCCGGCGAGCGGTCCCGCTCGACGTAGCGCTCCAGGATGGGATCGAGGATCTCGTAGGGCGGCAGGGAGTCGGTGTCCTTCTGGTCGGGCCGAAGCTCGGCGGACGGCGCGCGCGTCAGCACGCGGTCGGGGATCACCGGTGCGGCGCGATTGCGCCAGGCGGCGAGCCGGTAGACCATGGTCTTGAAGACGTCCTTGATCGCCGCGAAGCCGCCGGCCATGTCGCCGTAGAGCGTCGCGTAGCCGACCGCCATCTCGCTCTTGTTGCCGGTGGTGATCACCATGCGGCCGGTCTTGTTCGACACCGCCATCAGCAGCGTGCCGCGGATGCGCGCCTGCAGGTTCTCCTCGGTGACGTCGCGCGCGCGCCCCTTGAACTCGTCGGCGAGCGCCTGAACGAAGGCTTCGAATATCGGCTCGATGGAAATCACGTGGAATTCCACGCCCAGTGCCCGCGCCTGGGCCTCGGCATCCTCGAGGCTCATGGCCGCGGTGTAACGCGACGGCATCAGCAGCGCCTCCACGCGCCCGGCGCCGAGGGCGTCGACGGCAATGCACAAGGTCAGCGCCGAGTCGATGCCGCCGGACAGCCCGACGGCGACGCCGGGAAAGCCGTTCTTGTCGACATAGTCCCTCACGCCCAGCACCAGCGCGCGATAGATGCTCGCCTCGATCTCGAGCGGCGCCGCGATCTCGCCCGGCACCGGCGCCACACGGTCCGCGGACGCCTCGATATCCACGGCATACAGCCCCTCGGCGAACGCCGGGCAGCGTTGGGTCACGCGGCCGTCGGCATCGATCACGAACGACTCACCGTCGAACACCAGCTCGTCCTGGCCGCCGACCAGATTGACGTAGACGAAGGGCAGGCCGCAGTCGCGCGCGCGCGCGGCGAGCATCGCCTCGCGCTCGCGCCCCTTGTCCATGTGGTAGG
>DASWHF010000097.1:0-3723 GCA_036393295.1 Acidiferrobacterales bacterium | reverse complement strand
GACATAGGGCGCGAGGTCGATCTTGTTGATGATGAGCAGGTCGGACTTGGTGATGCCCGGCCCGCCCTTGCGCGGGATCTTGTCGCCGGCGGCGACGTCGATGACATAGAGCGTGAGGTCGGACAGCTCGGGGCTGAAGGTCGCGGCGAGATTGTCGCCGCCGCTCTCGATCAGCACGGCATCGAGATCGGGGAAGCGCGCGCGCAGCGTCTCGACCGCCGCCAGGTTCATGGACGCGTCCTCGCGGATCGCCGTGTGCGGGCAGCCGCCGGTCTCGACGCCGATAATGCGCTCCGCGGCCAGGCTCTCGGCGCGAATCAGGAACTGCGCGTCTTCATAAGTGTAGATGTCGTTGGTGACGACCGCGATCCGGTAGCGGTCGCGCAGGCGCTTGCACAGCGCATCGACCAGCGCGGTCTTGCCGGAACCGACCGGGCCGCCGACCCCGATCCGCAGTGGTTGCTTACTCGTCATGCGGTGCCTCCGAATGAGTTGCGATTTGAGCCACGGGGGCACGGGGGGCACGGGGGAAGATCAAGAATGGAAGACCCTTAATGACATTGTCTCGATGTTCGCCCGCCGGCACGGCCAGCTCGGCTAGGTTCGTCCCCGTGCTCCCCGTGTCCCCCGTGGCTGATGTCTTTGCTCTCAAATCCCCTCCCACAGCACATGCCTTACGAACGGAACAATCGGGTGTACTGGGTCTCGTGCAGCGCCGAGGCGATCGCCAGGCGCGGCGCCAGGGCGCCGATCTCGCCGTCGTCGAGCGCGAGCCCGGCGGCGACCGCCCGCGGGATCGCCGCCACCAGCCGCGACAGGATGCGCTGGCCGGCGGTCTGGCCGAGCGGCACCAGCTTGATGGCGCCGGCCGTCTGGTTCTCGCACCAGGCCCACAGATAGGCGCCGAGCGCCGCGTCCAGCGCGACGCGCCAGCGCTGCGCGGCGAGCGCGAACAGCGGCACGAAACCCGCATAGGGCAGCGTCACCCACGGCCGCGCCGCCGGGATGTCGAGATCGGCGAGCAGGCGCGCCAGCGACTGCCCGAGCTGGCGCTGCTCGGCCTGCAGCTCGGCCGACTCGCGCGCGGCATGCAGGCTGCGGCTCCAGGCATGGGCGTCGGCGTCGCGGTCGTCGTCGAAGGCGCGATAAATGCGCGCCAGGAGCGGCACGTCGAGATGCGCCAGGCCGTGATGCAACAGCCCTTCGATCCAGTCGGCCGCGCCGGCCTCGTCGGCGATCCAGCCGCGCTCCACCGCCCACTCCAGGCCCTGCGAATAGGCATAGGCGCCGACCGGCAGCATCGGGCTCGCGAGCTGCAGCAGCCGCAGCAGCGAGGTATCAATGCCCGTGGTCATGGGCGTGCGCGTGGGCCGCGGAGCGGAACACACCGTGTCCGTCGCCGTGCGGCGCGTAGGCGCCGGACTCCGGCTCGAACGGCGCGGTCTCGGCGAACACCTTGAGGCCCATCCCGGCCACCAGCGCGTCGAGCACGTGGTCGTGCAGATAGCGCAGCCAGGAATCGCCGATCTCGAGCGGCACGTGGCGGTTGCCGAGATGGTAACAGGCGCGCGCCAGCAGCAGCGGGTCCTTGGTGAACGCCGTCGACACCGCCTCCGGCCGCGCCCGCAGCCGGATGACCAGCCCGTCAGCGGCGCGCAGCCGGTCGCCGCCGCGCAGCACCGTGCCGCGCGGGAGCAGCAGCGCGACCTCGCGGCCGTCGTCGAGCCGCGCGCGCAACCGGCTCTTCTGGCGCAACTCGAAGGGCAGTGTCAGCGTCGCCGCCGGCTCGGCGTCGTCGCTGATGCGCTCATTGACAGTCAGCATGATTGTTCGCCTCAGCGAGAATATTTTTTGCCACGGGGGTCACGGGGGGCACGGGGAGAATAAAAGTGAAAGCCTTGGGATCACGCCGGCGCACAGATACGTAGCTTTGGTATGCATTCGCCCGCCACCATTCATTCCCCCGTGACCCCCGTGGCTAATCATTTCTTCTCCGACGCTCCGGCTCCAATGTCAAAACAGGAAATAGCGCTGCGCCAGCGGCAGCTCGGCCGCCGGGTCGCAGGTCAGCAGCACGCCGTCGGCGCGCACCTCATAGGTCTGCGGATCGACCTCCATCTTCGGCAGCGCGGCATTGTGGATGAGGTCCCGCTTGCCGATCTTGCGCGTGTTGCCCACCGCCACCAGCCGTTTGCGCAGGCCGTGGCGCTCCGCGATGCCGGCGTCGAGCGCGGCGCGCGACACGAAGCTGACACTGGTGGCCGTCCGCGCGCCGCCGTAGGCGGCGAACATCGGCCGGTAGTGCACCGGCTGCGGCGTGGGGATCGAGGCGTTGGGATCGCCCATCGGCGCGGCCAGGATCATGCCGCCCTTGATGATCAGCGCCGGCTTGGCGCCGAAGAACGCCGGCCGCCACAGCACGATGTCGGCGAGCTTGCCGGGCTCGAGCGAGCCGACCTCGTGGGCGATGCCGTGGGTGATGGCCGGATTGATGGTGTACTTGGCGACGTAGCGCTTGGCGCGGAAGTTGTCGGCGCGCGCATTGTCCTCCGGCAGGGCGCCGCGCTGGACCTTCATCTTGTGCGCGGTCTGCCAGCTGCGGGTGATGACCTCGCCGACCCGGCCCATGGCCTGCGAATCCGAAGCGATCATGCTGAAGGCGCCGAGGTCGTGGAGGATGTCCTCGGCGGCGATGGTCTCGCGGCGGATGCGCGAGTCGGCGAAGGCCACATCCTCGGGGATGTCGGGATCGAGGTGGTGGCAGACCATCAGCATGTCGAGGTGCTCGTCGACGGTGTTGACCGTGTAGGGCCGGGTCGGATTGGTCGAGGAGGGCAGCACGTTGGGCTCGCCGCAGACCTTGATGATGTCCGGCGCGTGCCCGCCGCCGGCGCCCTCGGTGTGATAGGTGTGGATCGCGCGGCCCTGGAAGGCGGCGACGGTGTTCTCGACGAAACCGGACTCGTTGAGCGTGTCGGTGTGGATCGCGACCTGCACGTCGTAGGCATCCGCCACGCCCAGACAATTGTCGATCGCCGCCGGCGTCGTGCCCCAGTCCTCGTGCAGCTTCAAGCCGATCGCGCCGGCCTCGACCTGCTCGTTGAGTGGGCGCGGCAGGCTGGCGTTGCCCTTGCCGAGGAAGCCGAGGTTCATCGGCAGGCCGTCGGCGGCCTTCAACATCTGCGCGATGTACCACGGCCCGGGCGTGCAGGTCGTGGCGTTGGTGCCGGTCGCCGGCCCGGTGCCGCCGCCGAGCATGGTGGTGATGCCCGACATCAGCGCCTCTTCCACCTGCTGCGGGCAGATGAAATGGATATGCGCGTCGAGCCCGCCGGCGGTCGCGATCAGGCCCTCGCCGGCGATCGCCTCGGTGCCGGGGCCGATGACGATATCGACGTTCGGCTGGATGTCGGGGTTACCGGCCTTGCCGATGGCCGCGATGCGTCCGTCCTTGAGTCCGATGTCGGCCTTGACGATGCCCCAGTGATCGAGGATCAGCGCATTGGTGATGACCGTGTCGACGACTTCGGCGGCGACGCGCTGGCTCTGGCCCATGCCGTCGCGGATCACCTTGCCGCCGCCGAATTTCACCTCCTCACCGTAGGTCGTGTAGTCCTTCTCGACCTCGATGACGAGCGCGGTGTCGCCGAGCCGCACGCGGTCGCCGGTGGTCGGGCCGTACATGTCGGCGTAGGCGCGGCGCGGAATCTTGAGGCTCATGGC